>CAKZJK010000638.1 GCA_936942565.1 uncultured Caulobacter sp.
GTTGGCGGTCAGCATGATGACCAGCATCGGCCGCGCGCCGGAGGCGGCTTCCCGCGCGCGGATGGCGCGGGTTGCCGAAAGGCCGTCCATCACCGGCATCTGCATATCCATCAGCACGGCGTCGAACGACTTCTCGTCCAGCGCTGACAACGCCGCCTCGCCGTCCCCGACCAGGGTCATGTCCACGCCGAACGGCTCCAGCACGATCTCGACGACCTTGCGGTTGGTCGGATGGTCCTCGGCGACCAGCACGCGCAGACCCTCCAGGGAGATGGCTTCACTCGCATCGTGGTCGGTCTCGGCGGGAAGCGCGTCGCAGCGAGTCAGGGGCAGGACCACCTCGAAGCGCGCGCCGCGCCCCGGCGCGCCTTCCGCGTTGATCCGTCCGCCCATCTTCTCGGTCAGCGTCGCGCAAATGGATAGGCCAAGCCCCGTGCCGCCGTACTGACGCGTGATCGACTGGTCGGCCTGGACGAAGCGCTTGAACAACCGCTCGCGCCCCGCGGCGTCGAACCCGACCCCCGTGTCGCGGACCACGAACCGAACCCCGTCCTCGACGCGGTCGACCTCCAGCGCCACCTCGCCCGCGTCGGTGAATTTCACGGCGTTGGCCAGCAGGTTCGACAGGATCTGGCTAATCCGCCCCGCGTCGCCTTCGTAGGTTCCCGCCGTGTCGGGCGCGACCGACCAGCGGAAGGTCAGGGCCTTGGCCTGGGCCGCGGCGGCGTGAAGCTCGGCGATGCCTTGAACCAATCGCGTCAAGTCAAACGGCTCGGGCGTCAGCTGGAACTCACCGGCCTCGATCTTCGAGACATCCAGGATGTCGCTGAGCACCTGTTCCAGCAGTCGGCCGGAAGATGTGACCAGAGCGGCCAGCTCCCGTCGCGCCGCCGGATCCTGCTCGTCGGCCAGACGATCGCCGATGGCGATGACACCGTTGAGCGGCGTGCGCAGTTCGTGGCTCATGTTGGCCAGAAAGACCGACTTGGCCTGGTTGGCGCGCTGCAGTTCCGCCGTGCGCTCGGCCACCCGCTCCTCCAGCGAGCGCAGGAGCTCCTCGTTGCGGTCGCGCTGGCCGCGCAGCGACCGCGCCAGGGCGCCGATCTCGTCCTCGCGCGCCTCGATCGGCGCGGCCGCCGCCGGATCACCCCGTCTTTGAGCCTCGGCCAGGTGGTGCAGCGGCGCGACCACCATCTGATTGGTCAAGCGATGCAGCAGCGAGACCTGAACGAGCACTCCCAGGAAGCCGAACAACAGCACCCACGACGCGGTCTTCAACGACGACCAGACGATATCGCCCGATGGGAAGGTCATTAGGAACCACCAGCCAGGCTCCTTCAGGCGGCCATAGGCCACCAGCCGATCGCCTCGTGGAGACAGCACCGTGCCCACGTCGCGGTTCCCCGCCCTGATCCGCTGGACCAGATGCTCGAGGTCGCTGTCGGCCTCGAACCGACGCAAGGCAAAGGCGTCGACCGCGCCCTTGCGCGACAGGCCTTGCGCGGCGATCAGCTCGCCATTGTCGGCCACGATCATGTTGCGACCACCCGGCAGGGCGTCGCCCACCGCCCGCAACAGATAGGAATCCAGCGACAGGCTCGCCCCGAACGCTCCGATGAACTGGCCCTTCAAGTAGACTGGCGTCAGACAGGCGACGGTGAGCCGACGGCCGGTCGGGTCCGAGATCAGCCGACGCAGCTTGGTGCATCTCATGACCCCCTCGGGATTGTTCTTCGGCAAGGTCAGGAGGGTCATTTCCTCGGTGGCGATGCTCAGGTCGGGCGGCGCGTCCTGGCGATAGAACCGCAGCTTGTCGGGCCGATGGGGCCCGAACATCACCAGCCGCGAGTCCGGCGTGAAGAAGTAGAAGTTGTCGTAGTGCCGCAGCTGGGCCTCGCCGGTGGCGGCCACCACATCGAGGGCGGCGACGAACAAGGCCTTCTCGGCGCGGGTCAGCGTGGCGGCGCGAGGCAGATAGGCCCCGACGCCGTAAATATACCGCTCTCCGATCCGCGCGCCGTCGAAGAGCCCCGGGGTCGAACGGCGAGTGCCGTCGCCATGCTCGGGGAAGAGGGTGTCGAATCTCGCCAGGTCTCGGGCGTTCCCGCCTTCGCCTAGGCGACGCGTCAGCGCTTCGGACGCCGCGTCGTGCACCTTCACGAGGTCGGAGAACAGCCGGTCCTCGGTTTTGACGCGTTCGGCGACATAGGCGGCGAGATGCCGGGTCTGGGTGTCGGCCGCGCTTCCCCGTACGAAGTAGAAGGCGGCGGCCGTGGCGACTCCGGTCACCGCGATCGACAGCATCGCGACCATCGTCAGCAAACGGCGCGCCAAAGGCCGCGTCACCTGACCGCTTGTTATCGCACTGCCGTTCACCGCGCCCCCGAGCCGATCGCTTCCGCGGACCGGTCCTGCTCTGAAATGCCAGCGCTCGCTTCGCGAAGCGCCTTTCCGAAAAGCCGCCGCCTAGCGCCCCCGCGCGACGAACGACCCCAAAACCGCGAACTCAAACATCGAAGCCGAGGCCGCGCGTAAACCGATCCGCTTTTCCCTCGCCACGCAACAGTCTATAGCCAGCCGGTCCGCGCCGCGTCCTGGCCCTGTGCGCCAGGCCGCTCCAGGCGCGCCACCGCCAGAGGAACTGCCCCGCAATGGCCAAGATCAAAGTCGCCAATCCCGTCGTCGACATGGACGGGGACGAAATGACCCGGATCATCTGGAAGCTCATCAAGGATAAGCTGATCTTCCCGTACCTGGACCTGGAACTGGATTACTACGACCTTTCGGTTGAAAATCGCGACGCCACCGACGACCAGGTGACGATCGACGCGGCCAACGCGACCAAGAAGCACGGCGTGGCCGTCAAGTGCGCCACCATCACGCCGGACGAAGCCCGCGTGAAGGAATTCAATCTCAAGAAGATGTGGAAGTCGCCGAATGGCACGATCCGCAACATCCTGGGCGGCGTGATCTTCCGCGAACCGATCATCTGCCAGAACGTGCCGCGCCTGGTGCCGGGCTGGACCCAGCCGATCATCGTCGGCCGCCACGCGTTCGGCGACCAATACAAGGCCACCGACTTCCTGTTCCCCGGCAAGGGCACCCTGACGATCAAGTTCGTCGGCGAAGACGGCCAGACCATCGAGCACGAAGTGTTCAAGGCCCCGTCCTCGGGCGTCGCCATGGGCATGTACAACCTGGATGAGTCGATCCGCGACTTCGCCCACGCCTCGTTCGCCTACGGCCTGAACCGCAAGTACCCGGTCTATCTGTCGACGAAGAACACGATCCTGAAGGCCTATGACGGTCGCTTCAAGGACATCTTCCAAGAGATCTACGACGCCGAATACGCCGAAAAGTTCAAGGCGGCCGGCATTCACTACGAGCACCGCCTGATCGACGACATGGTCGCCGCGGCGCTGAAGTGGTCGGGCGGCTACGTCTGGGCCTGCAAGAACTATGACGGCGACGTGCAGTCCGATACCGTCGCGCAGGGCTACGGCTCGCTCGGCCTGATGACCTCGGTGCTGATGACGCCGGACGGCAAGACGGTCGAGGCCGAGGCCGCCCACGGCACCGTGACCCGCCACTACCGCCAGCACCAGAAGGGCGAGAGCACCTCGACCAACTCGATCGCCTCGATCTTTGCCTGGACGCGTGGCCTGGCCCACCGTGCCAAGCTCGACAACAACCAGGCCCTGGCCGACTTCTCCGCCACCCTGGAGCGCGTCTGCGTCGAAACCGTCGAGAGCGGCTACATGACCAAGGACCTCGCGCTCCTGGTCGGCGCCGACCAGCGCTGGCTGTCGACCACCGGCTTCCTCGACAAGGTCGCGGAAAACCTGACCAAGGCGATGGCGGCCTAAAACTGCTCGAGAGTTGCGAGCTTGCGCGGCACGGACGGTTACCTCTCCCCGCCTGCGGGGAGAGGTCGGATTGCATCGAAGATGCAATCCGGGTGAGG
>CAKZJK010000639.1 GCA_936942565.1 uncultured Caulobacter sp.
GCGCTGTACTTCGACGGCATCGACCCGGAGAGTGCCACCGCGGAAGGCGTGCGCACCGCCGCGCAGAACGCGGTGCGGCTGGCGCCCGACAGCGCCGAGGCCCTGGTCGCCCACGGCTACTACCTGTACCGCGTCGAGCACGATTACACCGGCGCGCGCGAAGATTTCCGCCTGGCGCTGGAGAAGCAGCCGCATGCGCCGCTGGTGCTGCAGGCGCTGTTCCTGATCGAGCGCCGCCTCGACAAGATCCTCAGCCAGATCAAGCCTGGCGACTGGCTGCTGGTCCAGTTCGGCCATAACGACCAGAAGACCCAGTGGCCCCAGACCTATGCCGAGGCCGCGACCACCTATCGCGACTATCTGCGCGTCTATGCTGGCGAGGCACGGCGGCGTGGCGCGACCCCGGTGTTCGTCACCTCCATGCACCGCCACCGCTTCGACGCGGCCGGCAAGGTGGTCGACACCTTGGGCGACTATCCGAACGCGATGCGCGAGACGGCGCGCGAGCTGGGTGTCCCGCTGATCGACCTGCACGCCATGAGCGCCGCCTTCTACGAGGCCCTCGGACCCAAGGAGGCCTGGAAGGCCTTCAATGACGGCGGCAAGGACCTGACCCACCACGACAACTACGGCGCCTATCAGCTGGCGCGCTGCGTGGTCGAGGGCGTCCGCGCCGACGTGCCGGCCCTGGCCGCGCATCTGGCCGTCGACTTTCCGCCTTTCAACCCGTCTCGACCGCCCTCGCCCGACATCTTCGACCTGCCGCCCAGCGCGGCCGCCAGCCAGGAGGCGCCCCGTGGCAACTGAGACCGACCGACGCGCCCTGCTCGGCCTCGCCGCCGGCTTGGCCGCCCTGCCCGCCCTCGCCCTCGCCCAGGACGCGCCCTCGACGATCGACACGGTCGACCTCTGGCCCAAGGCCGCGCCCGGCGGTGAGCGGGTCACCGTCACCGAACAGGTTATCCTCCGCACGCCGGGCGGCGACCCGAACGACACCGCGTTCCTGAACGTGACCAAGCCCTGGCTGACCATGCGCCGGCCGGCCAAGCCGAACGGCTCGGCGGTGCTGATGATCCCGGGCGGCGGCTATGTGCGCGTGGCCGTCGGCAAGAACGGCGGCCCGATCGACGCCTGGCTGGCCAGCCTGGGGATCACCGCCTTCGTCATGGACTACCGCCTGCCCGCCGACGGCTGGGCGGCCGGCCCGGACGTGGCCCTGCAGGACGCCCAGCGCG
>CAKZJK010000640.1 GCA_936942565.1 uncultured Caulobacter sp.
CCCGCCGCGCCGCCGCCGTGACCGCCAAGGGCAACGAATATGTTCCGGTCGGCCGGATGATCGACGAGAAGTCGATCGTCAACGGCGTGGTCGGGCTGATGGCCACGGGCGGTTCGACCAACCTCGCCCTGCACATCATCGCCATGGCTCATGCCGCTGGGATCGCCCTGACGCTGGAAGACCTGGACGACATCTCGCGCGCCACGCCGCTCCTGGCGCGGGTCTATCCGAACGGCTCGGCCGACGTGAACCACTTCCAGGCGGCGGGCGGCATGGCCTTCGTGATCCGCGAGCTCCTGAAGGCGGGCCTCGTCCACGAGGACGTCCTGACGATCGCCGGCCCCGGCCTGTCGCGCTACGCCCAGGAGCCTTTCCTGGAAGGCGGCGAGCTGAAGTGGCGCGATGGCGCGGCCGAGAGCCTGGACCCGGCCATCGTCCGCCCGGTCTCCGACCCGTTCAGCAAGGAAGGCGGCCTGCGCCTGATGGCCGGCAACCTGGGTCGCGGCGTGATGAAGATCTCGGCCGTGAAGCCCGAGCATCACGTGATCACCGCCCCGGCGGCCGTGTTCCAGGAGCAGGAAGACTTCATCGCCGCCTTCAAGCGCGGCGAGCTCGATCGCGACGTCGTCGTCGTCGTCCGCTTCCAGGGCCCCTCGGCCAACGGCATGCCGGAGCTGCATAATCTGTCGCCGTCGATCTCGGTGCTGCTGGATCGCGGCTACAAGGTCGCCCTGGTCACCGACGGCCGCATGTCCGGCGCCTCGGGCAAGACGCCCGCCGCCATCCACGTGACGCCGGAAGCCGCCAAGGGCGGGCCCCTGGCCTATGTCCAGGACGGCGATGTGATCAGCGTCAACGCCGAAACCGGCGAACTCAAGATCCTGGTGGACGAGGCGACTCTGCTCGCCCGTACGCCAGCGAACGTCCCGGCGTCCAAGCCGGGCTTTGGCAGGGAATTGTTCGGATGGATGCGAGCGGGGGTCGGCGCCGCCGACGCCGGCGCCTCCGTCTTCGGCTAAGGAAGCACCAGGTCATGGACGGCAATCATAGCGGGGGTCTCGGCCTCGTCGGCGATATCGGCGGCACGAACGCCCGCTTCGCCCTCGTCGAGTTCGACGGTCAGGACCCGCGCCTGATCGAGCCCACCGCCTTCAAGGGCGAGGACTACGGCACGGCCGAGGACGCCATCGAGGCCTATCTGCACAAGGTCGGCGTCAAGCACGCCGATCAGGCGGTGGTGGCGGTGGCGGGGCCTATCGACCACGGCCAGGTCCACATGACCAACCTGGACTGGAGGATCTCCGAGGACGGGCTGCGCCGCGCCGGCGGTTTCCGGACCGCCAAGCTGATCAACGACTTCACCGCCCAGGCCCTGGCCGCGCCGCGCTTGTCGCCCAAGGACCTGCGTCAGGTCGGCGCGCTGCCGACGTCGGGGGAAGGCGACCTCGCCATCCTCGGCCCGGGCACCGGGTTCGGCGTCGCCGGCCTCGTTCGCCGTCACGGCCATGAGATCCCGCTGGCCACCGAGGGCGGCCACGTCGCCTTCGCGCCGGTCGACGAGGTCGAGATCGAAGTGCTGCGCCTGCTGACCCAGCAACTGAACGGCGGCCGCGTCTCGGTGGAGCGCATCCTCTCCGGCCCCGGCATGGAGGACCTGCACGTCGCTCTCGCTCAGGCCGAGGGCCGCAAGGTGGACAGCCTGGCCGCCAAGCAGATCACCGAACGCGCTGTCGAGGGCTGCGCTGACAGCCTTGCCACGGTGAACCGCTTCTGCGCGGTGCTGGGATCGACGGCCGGCGACATCGCCCTGACCCTGGGCGCGCGCGGCGGCGTGTTCATCGCCGGCGGCATCGCGCCCCGGATCATCGATATCCTGGAAAAAAGCCCTTTCCGCGCGCGCTTCGAGGCCAAGGGCCGTCTGTCCAGTTTCACCCAGGCGATCCCGACCCACGTGATCCTGCATCCGCACACCGCGCTGATCGGCGCGGCGGTTGCGCTGACGCCGGAGGGCAGGGTGGCGGTTTCGTAGGGTCTTTCTTGGGGCTCGCCATGACAACCTTGTCATGGCTAAGTACGCGCCAAACCGAACGAATCGGGGCGGCGAGGGACGGAATTGAGCGCCAAGATCACGATCCACGACGTGGCCCGCGAGAGCGGCGTGTCCATCAAGACCGTCTCGCGGGTTCTCAACCGCGAACCCAACGTCAAGGCCGATACGCGCGATCGGGTGCAGGCGGCGGTGACCGCGCTGAACTATCGCCCCAACATTTCGGCCCGTAGCTTGGCGGGCGCGAAGGCCTATCTGATCGGCGTCTTCTTCGACAACCCCAGCCCCGGCTACGTCACGGACGTGCAGCTTGGGGCCATCGCGCGTTGCCGACAGGAGGGCTACCACCTGATCGTCGAACCGATCGACTCCACGGGGGATGTCGAAGAGCAGGTCTCCCCGATGCTGGCGACGTTGCGGATGGACGGGGTGATCCTGACGCCGCCGCTCAGCGACCATCCCGTGGTGCTGGCGGCTCTCGAGCGCGAGGGCGTCGCCTATGTCCGGATCGCGCCGGGCGACGATATCGAACGCGCGCCGTGGGTCAGCATGGATGACCGCAAGGCGGCCTACGACATGACCAATCATCTGATCGGCCTGGGGCACCGCGACATCGGCTTCATCATCGGTCACCCCGACCACGGCGCTTCGGCCCGCCGACACCAGGGCTTCGTAGACGCCATGCGCGACGCCGACCTGCCGGTGCGCCAGGATCGGGTGGAGCAGGGCTGGTTCTCGTTCCGCTCGGGCTTCGAGGCCGCCGAGCGGCTGCTCGGCGGGACGGATAGGCCGACCGCGATCTTCGCCTCGAACGACGACATGGCGCTAGGCGTGATGGCCGTGGCCAACCGCATGCGGCTGGACGTGCCCGCGGAGCTTTCGATCGCGGGCTTCGACGACACGCCCGGCGCGCGGATCACCTGGCCGCAGCTGACCACCGTCCGCCAGCCGATCGCGGCCATGGCGGGCGCGGCGGCCGACATGTTGATGAGCGGCGTCGACCACGAGGCCGGCGAGCCGCCGCCGTCGCGCCTTCTGGATTTCGAGTTGGTTGTCCGAGAATCGACCGGAAAGGCGCCCGGCTAGGCCGTTCGAGGCGCGTTTCGACCTAGATTGTCCTTGACAGCGCTGTCCATTCAACATGAGATCATCGGCGATCAAGACGGTCGCCCACGGAAAGGCGGCGTCAGGAGGAAACGTCATGACCCCGCCTGGCCAATCCAGCGCCCGTCGCGCCGTCCTGCGCGCACGATCACTCCCCTCCAAGCGGTACCTCTAGCCGCTTTCTTTCGCTCGGCGCGGTACCCCGCAAGCGCCGCGCCGAGCGCTTTTCTCTCCAGCCTGTCGCCTTGTTAGAGGCCCTTCGAGGACCGCCTATGTTTTCGCGTCGCTCTGTCCATGTTTCCGTCCTGGCCTTGGCGATCGCCGGTGGACTTTCAGGAGCCGTTCTCGCCCAGACGTCCTCGGGCGCGGCGACCACCCATCCGGCGCTGTGGCCGAAGGCCGCCAGCCCCGCGACCATCACCGACGCCAAGACCGAGGCCTTCGTCACCAAGCTGATGAGCCAGATGACGGTGGAAGAGAAGGTCGCCCAGACCATCCAGGCCGACGGCGCCTCGATCACGCCCGAAGAGCTGAAGAAATACCGCCTGGGCTCGGTTCTCGTGGGCGGCAACAGCGCGCCGGACGGCAACGACCGCGCCTCGGCCCAACGCTGGATCGAGTGGATCAACGCCTTCCGCGCCGCGGCGCTGGACAATCGCGGCGGCCACCAGGAAATCCCCATCATCTTCGGCGTGGACGCCGTCCACGGGCACAACAACGTCGTCGGCGCGACGATCTTCCCGCACAACATCGGCCTGGGCGCGGCGCGCGATCCGGACCTGATCCGCCGTATCGGCGAGGCGACCGCCCAGGAGATGGCCGCGACCGGCGCCGACTGGACGTTTGGCCCGACGGTCGCGGTGCCTCGTGACGTGCGCTGGGGCCGGACCTACGAGGGCTACGCCGAGGATCCGGAGATCGTGAAGACCTACGCCGGTCCGATGACCCTGGGCCTGCAGGGCGCCTTGGTCGCCGGCAAGCCGCTGGCGACGGGCCACATCGCGGGCTCGGCCAAGCACTTCCTGGGCGACGGCGGCACCGACGGAGGCAAGGACCAGGGCGACGCCAAGCTGCCCGAGACCGAGCTGATCCGCCTGCACAACGCCGGCTACCCGCCCGCGATCGACGCCGGCATCCTGTCGGTGATGGTGTCGTTCTCCAGTTGGAACGGCGTCAAGCATACCGGCAACAAGAGCCTGCTGACCGACGTGCTGAAGGGGCGGATGGGCTTCGAGGGCTTCGTCGTCGGCGACTGGAACGCCCACGGCCAGGTCGAGGGCTGCACCAACACCAGCTGCGCCCAGGCCTACAACGCCGGCATGGACATGATCATGGCCCCCGACAGCTGGAAGGGCCTCTATGACAACACCTTGGCGCAGGTGAAGGCCGGCCAGATTTCGATGGCGCGGATCGACGACGCGGTGCGTCGGATCCTGCGCGTGAAGGTCAAGGCGGGCCTGTTCGAGAACAAGCGTCCGCTCGAAGGCAAGCTGGAGCTGCTGGGCGCGCCCGAGCACCGGGCGATCGCGCGAGAGGCGGTCCGCAAGTCGCTCGTTCTGCTGAAGAATGAAGGCGTTCTGCCACTGAAGAGCTCGGCGCGGATCCTGGTCGCCGGCGACGGCGCCGACGACATCGGCAAGGCGGCCGGCGGCTGGACGCTGACGTGGCAGGGCACTGGCAACAAGAACAGCGACTTCCCGAACGGCCAGTCGATCTTCGGCGGCGTCGCCGAGGCCGTGAAGGCTGGCGGCGGCAGCGCCGAGCTGTCGGTCACGGGCGACTACAAGCAGAAGCCCGATGTCGCGATCGTCGTGTTCGGCGAGAACCCCTACGCCGAGTTCCAGGGCGATATCGCCACGGCCGAGTACCAGCCCGGCGACAAGACCGATCTGGCACTGCTGAAGAAGCTGAAGGCTCAGGGCATTCCGGTGGTCTCGGTCTTCCTGAGCGGCCGTCCGCTGTGGACCAACCCGGAGATCAACGCCTCGGACGCCTTCGTGGCCGCCTGGCTGCCCGGCTCGGAAGGCGGCGGCGTCGCGGATGTGCTGATCGGCGATGCGGCCGGCAAGCCGCGCTTCGACTTCACCGGCAAGCTCTCCTACTCGTGGCCCAAGCGCGCCGACCAGGAGCCTCTCAATGTCGGCGACAAGGGCTACGATCCGCTGTTCGCCTACGGCTATGGCCTGAGCTACGCCAAGCCGGGCAAGGTCGCCGTGCTGTCCGAGGAGTCCGGCGTGACGTCGGCGGCGGCCACGAACGTGGATCGCTATTTCATCGCCGGCCGCGCGCCGAACCCCTGGACGCTGACGACCTCGGGCGCCGTGGCGACCAAGACCATCGACGCCGGCGCCCAGGAAAACGCCCGCCAGGCGGTGTGGAGCGGGGAAGGGCAGGGCTTGCTGGCCATCTCCGGACGGCCGGTCGACCTGTCTCGCCAGACCACCGGGGATATGGCCGTGATGCTGCGTTACCGGATCGATGCGTCCCCAGAGAAACCGGTCTCCATGGGCATCGGCTGTGGCGAATCCTGCGGGGCGACGGTAGACGTAACGTCAACGTTTTCAGGTGCGAAGCTCGGCGAATGGCGTACGGCCAAGATCAAACTTTCCTGTTTCAAGGCCAAGGGCGCGGACATGACGCGGGTGGTCGCGCCGTTCGCGTTGACGACCTCGGGCCGCCTGTCCGTGACCTTCACCGAGATCCGGCTGGCGTCCAACGAGGGCGACGCGGTCTGTCCCACGAACTGACTTTCCAAGGAGCGACGGCATGATCCGCGCCCGTCGCTCCCGCATCGTCGCCACGATCGGCCCGGCTTCCAGCTCGCCCGAGATGATCGTCACCCTGGCCAAGGCCGGGGCGGATGTCTTCCGTCTGAACTTCAGCCACGGCGCCCACGAGACCCACGCGGCGGTCTACAAGGCCATCCGCGAGGCGGAAAAGGTCGTCGGTCGCCCGCTGGGCATCCTGGCCGACCTGCAGGGGCCCAAGCTGCGCGTCGGCAAGTTCGCCGACGGTCCGGTCATGCTGAAACCCGGCCAGGCCTTCCGCTTCGACAGCGATCCGACGCCGGGCGACGAAACGCGTGTGCACCTGCCGCATCCCGAGATCCTGACCGCCATGCGGCCGGGCGCGACCCTGCTGCTGGACGACGGCAAGCTGCGGATGACGGTGACCGAGGCCGGTCCCGGCTACGCCAACACCAAGGTCGTCAACGGCGGCAAGCTCTCCGAGCGCAAGGGCGTGGCGGTTCCGGACGTCGTGATCCCGATGTCGCCGCTGACCGCCAAGGACCGCGAGGACCTGGCCTTCGCCCTGCGCCTCGGCGTCGACTGGATCGCCCTGTCGTTCGTGCAGGCGCCGGAAGACATGGCCGAGCTGCGCCGCATCGTCGAAGGCCGCGCCGCCGTCCTGGCCAAGATCGAAAAGCCCCAGGCGCTGAAGGTGCTGGGCCCGATCCTTGACCTGTGCGACGGCGTCATGGTCGCCCGCGGCGACCTCGGCGTGGAGATGGCGCCAGAGGAGGTGCCGGTGGCGCAGAAGGTGATCCTGCGGGCGGCGCGCGAGCGCGGCATCCCGGTGATCGTCGCCACCCAGATGCTGGAGTCGATGATCAGTTCGCCAACGCCGACGCGCGCCGAGGCCTCGGACGTCGCCAACGCCGTCTATGAAGGCGCGGACGCGGTGATGCTGTCGGCGGAGTCCGCGGCTGGCGAGTATCCCGAAGAGTCGGTCTCGATGATGAACCGCATCATCGAGCGGGTGGAGCGCGACCCCCGCTGGCCCGAGCTGATGCAGGCCGAACAAAAGCACGACGACGATGACGCCGACGTGCTGGTGGTCGCCGCCGCCGGCGCGGCCAAGGCGGGCTCGACCAAGTGTCTGGTGGCCTTCACGACCACTGGCGCGACCGCCCGCCGCCTGTCGCGCGAGCGCCCTCTGCAGCCTGTTTTGGCGCTGTCGCCCCAGATCAACGCCGTGCGTCGCCTGACCCTCGTCTGGGGCGTCGAGCCGCGCGTAAGCGCTCAGCCCGACAGCCTGGAAGTCGGCACCACCGACGCCTCCAGCAAGGCGCTGGAACTGGGCCTGGTCGCGCCGGGCGAGCGCCTGCTGGTCGTGGCCGGGACGCCGTTCGGCGCGCCGGGGGCGGCCAACCTGCTGCGTCTGGCCCACGCGCCGGCGCCGGCGCGTCGCCGCTAGGCTCAGCCGCGCAGCCGCAGGCTCGGCGCGTCCTCGTCGCCAAACGAATCGGGCAGGAGCCGCTCATAGCTCCGACGCACCGCGCCGTAGCACTCGCAGGTCATGGCCTCGAGGCCGGCTCGGTCCAGGATGTCGACCACGCCCCGGCGATAGCGGATCAGGCCCTTGGCCTGCAGTGAACCGGCGACGGCCGTGACGGTCGTGCGCTGGACGCCCAACATGTCGGCCAGAAACTCCTGAGTCAGGCTGACCGTGTTGCTGTCGATGCGATCGTGGCACGACAGCAGCCAGCGGCAGAACCGCGCCTCGACCGCGTGCAGGGCGTTGCAGGCCACCGACTGGATCGCATGGCCGAATAGCGCTTCGTTGTGGCGATCGACGAGATCGCGCAGCGCCGCGCTTCGGGTCCAGGCCTCGTGCAGCGGCGCGGCGGCGATCCGCAGCGCCGAGCCGGGCGCCTGGACGATCGCGCGAGAAAGCGACTGACGTGGGGCCACCGCAGCCATCAGGCCCAGGGCGCCTTCACGACCGATGGTGGCGGACTCGATCGCCGCGCCGCTCTCCATCAGCGTCATCAGCGAGATGACGCCGTCATTCGGGAAATAGACCTGATCGATCGCGTCGCCCGGGTCGTACAGCAGCCGACCTTTGTCGAGGTCCATCGGCGTGAGGTACGGGACCAGAAGAGCCTTGTCCTCTGACGGCAGCGCGGAAAGGAGTCGGTTCTTCAAGGGATGTAGGAGCCCTAGCATGCGGAATCGAACGCCGGTTCACGGCAAGGGTTGCAAGCTATAGGCAGGTCGATAGAGCGGCGCCGTCGCGTAGCCGACACAATCCAGTTAGGAGCGGCGCAAAAATAGAGTGCGCTCAACAACTCGCCTCGCGGGATCATCATTTGACAGGAGGCGCATGCGTCGGGTTCTCGACATTATTACTCAGTCGAGGCGGTAGCGGACTTGCGCTAACCTGATGATAGGCAAGAAAAAAGCCGCCGTGACGGCGGCTTTTTGGCCATGGTGTGGCTTGGTTCAGAAGCCCATCAGACGAGCATAGCGGTCGCGGTGGAAACTGGCGCCGCCGAACAGCGCCTCGGTGACCCGCGCGCGCTTCATGTAGAGGCCCGCGTCGTGGGCGTCGGTCATGCCGATCCCGCCGTGCATTTGGACCATTTCGTTGCTGGCGAGATGCGCGAGCTCACAGGCCTTGGCCTTGGCCAGGGAGGCGAGGGCGCGCGTGTCGCCGCCGGCGTCAAACGCTTCGAGGGCGGCCTCGACGCAGGAGCGGGTGGTCTCCAGATCGGTGAACCACTTGGCGGCGCGGTGCTGCAGGGCCTGGAACGAGCCGATCACCTGGCCGAACTGTGTGCGGGTCTTCAGGTAGTCCAAGGTGATGTCGAAGGCCGCGCTGGCGCTGCCCAGCATTTCGGCCGCGAGGCCCGCATAGGCGCGGTCCAAGGTCGGCTCCAGCACCGCCCAACCCTTGTCGATTTCGCCGAGGACCGCGTCGGCGGCGACCTCGACGGCGTCAAAGGTGATCTGGGCCGCGCCTCTGGAGTCGATCAGCGCAAGATGCCTGCGCTCCACGCCCGGTGCTTCGCCGGGAACCAGGAAGAGGGTGAGGCCGTCCGTCTGACCCGACGCGCCGCTTGTGCGGGCGGCGACGATCAGCAGGTCGGCGGCCTCGCCGTCCAGGACGAAGGTCTTGGTTCCGTTCAGGACATGGCCCGCGCCGCTCTTGGTCGCGGTCAGGGCGGTGCGGGCCGGCGCGTGGTGTGAGCCCTCGTCGACGGCGAGCGTCGCGACGATCTCGCCGCTGGCGATGCGCGGCAGCCAGGCCTGCTTCTGAGCTTCGGAGCCGGCCAGTTTCAGGGCCGAGGCGGCGATCATGGCCGTGGAGAGCAGGGGCGAGGCCGCCAGGGTGCGCCCGGTCTCTTCCAGGATCAGGCCCAGACCCAGAGCCGAAGGCCGAGCCGTCATAGGCCTCGGGCACGATCACCCCGGCCCAACCCATTTCGCCCATTTCCGCCCAGGTGGCGGGATCGAAGCTCTGGCCGGTCTTGCCGTCGCGCAGCTTGCGCAGGGCGCCGATGGGGGCGCTTTCGCTGGCCCAGCCCTTGGCGGCGTCGCGCAGCATCGTCTGTTCTTCGGTCAGGACGGCCATCAGGCGTGCTCCCTGGATTGATGACGGGCGGCCCAGTCGAGGGCCTGTTCCAAACGGTCGTTGCCCCAGAAGAGCTCGCCGTCGGCGGTGAGAAAGCTGGGCGCGCCAAAAAGGCCGCGTTCCTTGGCCTGGCGGACGTGGTCCTTCAGGCGGGTCTTGATGGCGTCCGACCGCGCCGCGGCCAGGACGTGCTCCGGGCCCGCGCCGACCGAGGCGATCAGCGGCGCCAGGACCTCCGGGCTGCCGATATCCTGGTCGTCGACGAAGTTGGCCTGGTAGACCGCGCGACTGAAGACCGGCGTCCATCCGTCTTCCAGTCCGCAGATCGCGACGCGCGCGGCCAGCAGGCTGTTGCGCGGGAACTGGCTGGGGCGGCGCAGCGGCAGCGCCTCGGCGTCACAGACGCGTTCGAGGTCGCGCCACATGTAGTCGCCCTTCACCGGGACGACGTTGAACGGACTGTCGTTCAGGCCCTGCTGCTCATGAAACAGCGGGCCGACGATGAACGGACGCCAAGCCACGGCCACGCCCCT
>CAKZJK010000641.1 GCA_936942565.1 uncultured Caulobacter sp.
ATCGCAGCGGGCTTCGGCGCCTTCAGCGTCTGCAGGTAGGCGATCAGCGCGATGCGATCTTCCGGCTTCTTCAGACCCACGAAGGTCATGTTGGTGCCGGGGACGTCCTTACCGGGCGCCTTCAGGAAGGTGTACAGGGCGTCGTAGTCCCAGATGGGCTGCTTGCCCGCGAAGTCCTTCATCGCGCCCGAATAGTTGAAGCCCGGGTGCGCGGCCGGCTTGCGGCCCACCACGTCCCACAGGCCGGGGCCCGTGGCGTTGGCGTTCGACGCGTCCAGCTTGTGGCAGGCGGCGCACTTGGCCGAGACGGCCTGGCCGGCGGCCACGTTGGCCGGCGTCAGCACGGCGTTCCAATCCGGCGGCGTGTCCGCGGCGGCCGCGCCGCCTTCGGCGCCTTCTTCCTGGACGGCGATCTCGTAGCCGGCCTTCTCGACCTCGGTCTTCTTGAAGACGATGTCCGAAGCTTCCCGGAGACCAAAAATAACGAGGCCGGTCAGCAGCACGCCGCCAGCGATCTTGTTGAACGTCAGGTCGCTCATCTCAGCCTTGTCAGCCTCTTGCCAGCCCGCCGATGGCGGGCTCGGATTCCCCGACGCGCGAGAGGCCGCAAGCGAGTCCCCGACGCGCGTCATGTTGCGCTCGCGTCTCTTACACGCTACCGCCCCTCGCGCAACCGGGCAGCAAAGATTTGACGCCATGAACCCTATCGTCCTGATCCCCGCGCGGATGGCGGCGACCCGTCTTCCGGGCAAGCCGCTGGCCGATATCGGCGGGCTTCCGATGATCGTCCGGGTGCTGAACCAGGCGCGGGCCGCGGCGATTGGTCCCGTGGCCGTGGCGGCGGGCGATCCCGAAATCGTCGAGGCGGTTCAAAAGGCTGGCGGGACGGCGGTTCTGACCGATCCGGACCTGCCGTCCGGCTCGGACCGCATCCTGGCGGCGCTGGCCGAACTCGATCCGGGGTTCGAGCACGACGTGGTGATCAATCTGCAGGGCGACATGCCGTTCGTCGATCCGGCCGTGCTGTCGGACTGCGCGCGAATACTTAAGGAATTTGGCGACGCCGACATCGCCACCGTCGTCGCCCCGGAAGCCTCGCCCGCCGACCGGAGCAATCCAGACGTCGTCAAGGCGGTGCTCACCATGGAGGACGACGGGGCCAGCGGCCGCGCGCTCTATTTCACCCGGTCGACCCTTTATGGCGACGGGCCGGTCTGGCGCCATATCGGCATCTACGGCTATCGCCGCGAGGCGTTGGAGGCCTTCAACGCCGCCTCGCCCTCGCCGCTCGAGAAGCGCGAGAAGCTGGAGCAGCTACGCGCCATGGAGCTGGGCCTGACGATCCGCGCGGCGGTGGCCAGCACAGCCCCGATCTCCGTCGACAATCCTTCAGACCTCGAAGCGGCCCGCGCGGCGGCCGGAAAGCAAGGCCAATGACCTCCTCCAAGAAGATCGCCTTCCAGGGCGAGCTCGGCGCCAACAGCCACGAGGCCTGCCGGACCTACTTCCCGGACTACGAGGCCTATCCCTGCAAGACGTTCGAGGAGGCGTTCGAGGCGATCAAGACCGGGACCGCCGCCCTGGGCATGATCCCGATCGAGAACTCGATCGCCGGCCGCGTCGCCGACGTGCACCATCTGCTGCCGGCCTCTGGCCTGCGGATCATCGGCGAGCGCTTCAAGCCGATCCGCTTCCAGCTGATGGCCAACAAGGGCGTCAAGCTGGCCGACATCAAGACCGTGGCCTCGATGCCGATCGCGCTTTCCCAGTGCCGCAACAGCCTCAAGAAGCTTGGCGTCGCCACCGAAGCGGCCGGTGATACGGCCGGCGCGGCCAAGGACCTGGCGGCCAAGCCCGACCCGACGCGCGGCGCCGTGGCCCCGGCCCTGGCGGCCGAGATCTACGGCCTCGACATCCTGGCCCGCGACATCGAGGACGAGCGCCACAACACCACTCGCTTCCTGGTGATGACGGCCGACGCGAACCCGCCGGCCCCGGAATTCACCCATCGCTGCGTGACCAGCTTCGTGTTCCGCGTCCGCAACCTGCCGGCGGCGCTCTACAAGGCGCTGGGCGGCTTCGCGACCAACGGCGTCAACATGACCAAGCTGGAAAGCTACATGGAGGGCGGCAACTTCACGGCCACCTTCTTCTACGCCGAGGTCGACGGCCGGCCCGAGGATCGCTCCCTGGCCCTGGCCCTGGACGAGCTGAAGTTCTTCTCCGAGCGCTTCGAGATCCTGGGCGTCTATCCGGCGGATCCGTTTAGGGATCGCGGGGCTTAGGGCTTAGCGCCCCCTCCGTCACGATGCTGCGCATCGCGCCACCTCCCCCGCTTCGCGGGTG
>CAKZJK010000642.1 GCA_936942565.1 uncultured Caulobacter sp.
GCGGTAGCCCTTGGCGATGGTCTGGCGGATCTCGTCGACCACGTCGTCGACCTGGCTGGCGCCGTCCTTGGAGACCGGGCGCACCTCGACCGGCGGGTCGATCAGGCCGGTGGGGCGGATGACCTGCTCGGCGAAGACGCCGCCGGCCCGCTCCAGCTCCCAGTCGGCCGGGGTGGCGCTGACATGCACCGACTGCGGCCGCATGGCGTCCCACTCCTCGAACTTGAGGGGGCGGTTATCCAGGGCCGAGGGCAGGCGGAAGCCGTACTCCGCGAGCGTCCATTTGCGGTTGCGGTCGCCCTTGTACATGGCGCCGATCTGCGGAACCGTCTGGTGGCTCTCGTCGGTGAAGAGGAGGGCGTTGTCGGGGATGTATTCGAAGAAGGTCGGCGGCGGCTCGCCGGGCTTACGGCCCGACAGGTAGCGGCTGTAGTTCTCGATGCCGGCGCACGAGCCGGTGGTCTCGATCATCTCCAGATCGAAGGTCGTGCGCTGCTCCAGGCGCTGGGCCTCCAGCAGCTTGCCGTTGGCGGTCAGCCACTCCAGCCGCTCCTTCAGCTCCTGGCGGATGGCGATGATCGCCTGGCGCAGGGTGGGGCGCGGGGTGACGTGGTGGCTGTTGGCGTAGACCTTGATCATCTCCAGCTCGGCGGTCTTCTTGCCGGTCAGGGTGTCGAACTCCGACAGCGCCTCGACCTCGTCGCCGAACATCGTGATGCGCCAGGCGCGGTCCTCGTAGTGGGCGGGGAAGATCTCGATGGTGTCGCCCCGGCGGCGGAACGTGCCGCGCTCGAAGGCCTGGTCGTTGCGCTTGTACTGCTGTGCCACCAGGTCGGCGATCAGCTGCTTCTCGTCGACCTTCTGCCCGACCTCGAGCGTGAAGGTCATGGCGGTGTAGGTCTCGACCGAGCCGATGCCGTAGATGCACGACACCGAGGCCACGACGATGACGTCGTCGCGCTCCAGGATCGCCCGGGTGGCCGAGTGGCGCATCCGGTCGATCTGCTCGTTGATGGTCGATTCCTTCTCGATATAGGTATCGGTCCGGGGCACATAGGCTTCCGGCTGGTAATAGTCGTAGTAGGAGACGAAATACTCGACGGCATTGTTGGGGAAGAAATTCTTGAATTCGGAATAGAGTTGGGCGGCCAGCGTCTTGTTCGGTGCCAGGATGACGGCCGGGCGCTGGGTCTCGTTGATCACCTGCGCCATGGTGAAGGTCTTGCCCGAGCCGGTGACGCCGAGCAGCACCTGGTCCTGGTCGCCGTTCTCGATGCCTTCCACCAGGTCGGCGATGGCGGTCGGCTGGTCGCCGGCGGGCTGGTACTCGCTGACCAGCTTGAATTTCTTGCCGCCCTCGGACTTGTCCGGGCGCGCGGGCCGGTGTGGGGTCCAGAGCATGGGCATGACGCCCGCGGCGACGTCGCCGACGGCGCCCCCGAGGTTGTCCATGACGAAGGGCGCGGAGACGTCCGAAACGCCGGGGTTCTGGCTGCGAGGCATGTCCCCAAGGTAGGCGCGCGGACGCCCGACGGCTAGAGGGGCTGCTGACAGTCCTGGCAGCAGAGTGGCGGCAGGGCCCCTACGTCAAAAAGGCGTCTGGCGGCGAGTCGGCGTAAAGACGTAAAGTCCGCCTTGTGGATGGAAGGGGCGATATCTTGAGGTTGAGCACGGCGCGGGAGCGGAGCGCGTGACGTCGGTCGTCCGCTGGCTTGAGCGCGCGAACCTCACGCCCCGAACCCTTCGCGAATGGCTTCTGGTCGCCAGCCTGGCGCTGATCTACTGCGCCGGCGCGGTGATCAGCCTGCGCTGGGCCGTGGTGCCCGGGGCCGGGACGGCGTTCTGGCCTTCGGCCGGGATCGCGCTGGCGGCGGTGGCCTATTACGGCCCGCGCGTCTGGCTGGGCGCGTTGCTGGGCCGTCTGCTGACCTTCTGGGTGATGGCCGCGCCGCAGCCGCTGTGGACGCAGCTGGTGATCGCCACGGCGACGGCGCTGGGCGCGCTGGTCCCCGTCCTGGTCCTCAACCGCCTGAAGACCAACGCCAAGCTCGACAGCTTGCCCAGCGCCCTGTGGCTGGTGATCGGCGCCGGCGCGGGCGGCGCGACCATCTCGGCCGGCGCGGGGGCGGTGATGCTGCTGCTCGGCGGCTCGGCGCCGGGCAAGGTGGACCAGGCCTTCGTCAACTGGTGGTTCGGCTTTTTGACGGGCGTGCTGACCTTCGCGCCGATGTTCCTGACCTGGCGGGGAGCGCTGGAGCGTTGGTCGCCCACGCGTATCGGCCACCTGGCGTTGATCTGCGTGGCGACGGGCGCCCTGGCCTATCTGATCTTCCTGCGGGGCGAGGGGGCCTATTCGCGGGCCTGGTTCGTCTTTCCGCTGCTCGTCTGGGCGGGCCTGGCCTTCGACGCCCGCGGCGCGGCCCTGGCCTCGCTGCTGGTCAGCCTCTGCGCGTTCGTCGGGACGCTGCAGGGCGGCGGGCCGTTTCACAACGCCGGGCCGTCGGGCGGCATTCTGCTGACCCAACAGTTCGTGGCGGTGATGGCCTCGACCACCCTCATCCTGGCCGCCGTCGCCAGCGAGCGGCGCGGCCGCGAGGCGCTGGAGCGCAGCGAAAGCCGCTACAAGGCCGAGAGCGCCGCCCTGGCCGTCCTCAACGAGACCGGCGCGGTGATCGCCGCCGAGCTCGACCTGGAGCGCGCGGTGCAGGTGGTGATCGACGCCGGCGCGGCTCTGACCCGCGCCCGCTACGCGGCGTTCTTCTACACCGCGCCTGACACCCAGGGGCGGTCGATGATGCTCTATGCCCTGTCGGGCGCGCCCCGTTCGGCGTTCGAGGCGTTCGGCCATCCGCGTCCCACCGAGGTCTTCGCCCCGACTTTCGAGGGGACCGGGACGGTGCGGTCCGGCGACATCACCCAGGATCCCCGCTACGGCCAAAACGCGCCGCACTTCGGCATGCCGGAGGGCCACCTGCCCGTGCGGAGCTACCTGGCGGTGCCGGTCCGCTCGCGCTCGGGCGAGATCATCGGCGGGCTGTTCTTCGGCCACTCGGATCCTGACGTGTTCGACGAGCGCGCCCAGTGGCTGGCCGAGGGCGTGGCGTCTCACGCCGCGATC
>CAKZJK010000643.1 GCA_936942565.1 uncultured Caulobacter sp.
GCCGAAGGGATCGGCGAGACCGTCCGCGCCGGCCGCATCTTCAAGTACTTCGCCGGCGAGGCTCTGCGCCGCCACGGCCAGAACCTGGAAAGCACCCGTCCGGGCGTCGAGGTCCAGACCTATCGCCAGGCCGTCGGCGTCTACGGCCTGATCACGCCCTGGAACTTCCCGATCGCCATCCCGGCCTGGAAGGCCGCGCCCGCCCTCGCCTTCGGCAACACCGTGGTGATCAAGCCGGCCGGCCCGACCCCGGCCACGGCCAACGTGCTGGCCGACATCATGCAGGAATGCGGCGCTCCGGCGGGCGTCTTCAACATGCTGTTCGGCCGCGGCTCGATGGGCGACGCCCTGATCAAGCACAAGGACGTGGACGGGATCTCGTTCACGGGCTCGCAAGGCGTGGGCGCGCAGGTCGCCGCCGCCGCCGTGGCCCGCCAGGCCCGCGTGCAGCTGGAGATGGGCGGCAAGAACCCGCTGATCATCCTGGACGACGCCGACCTGGAGCGCGCCGTCGCCATCGCCCTGGACGGCTCGTTCTACGCCACCGGCCAGCGCTGCACCGCCAGCTCGCGCCTGATCGTCCAGGACGGCATCCACGACAAGTTCGTGGCCCTGCTGGCCGAGAATGTCGCCGCCCTGCGCGTGGGCGACGCTCTGGACCCGAACACCCAGATCGGCCCGGCCGTCTCCGAAGACCAGATGGAGACGAGCTACAAGTACATCGACATCGCCAAGGGCGAAGGTGGCCGCCTGGTCACCGGCGGCGATCGTCTGAAGCTCGACAATCCCGGCTGGTACGTGCAGCCGACCCTGATCGCCGACACCGAAGCTGGCATGCGGATCAACAACGAGGAGGTCTTCGGCCCCGTCGCCTCGACCATCCGGGTCAAGTCGTACGAAGAGGCTCTGGAGATCGCCAACGGCGTCGAGTTCGGCCTGTCGGCCGGCATCGCCACGACCTCGCTGAAGTACGCCCGCCACTTCCAGCGTCACGCCAAGGCCGGCATGACCATGGTCAACCTGGCCACGGCCGGCGTCGACTATCACGTGCCGTTCGGCGGTACGAAGAGCAGCTCGTACGGCGCGCGCGAACAGGGCTTCGCCGCCGTCGAGTTCTTCACCCAGACAAAAACCTCCTACTCGTGGTCGTAAGCAGCATGTCCTCAGCCATCTATCCCAGCCTGAAGGGCAAGCGGGTCGTCATCACCGGCGGCGGCTCGGGCATCGGCGCCGGCCTCGTCGCCGGCTTCGTGCGCCAGGGCGCCGAGGTGATCTTCCTCGACATCGTCGACGCGGACTCCGAGGCCCTGGTCGCCGAGCTGTCGAAGGACGCGGCGATCGCGCCGGTCTACAAGCGCTGCGACTTGATGGACATCGACGCGCTGAAGGCGACCTTCGCCGAGATCGGCGACGTCGACGTTCTGGTCAACAACGCCGGCAACGACGACCGCCACAGCCTGGCCGACCTGACGCCCGCCTATTGGGACAACCGCATCGGCTGCGCCACATGGTGTTCGCGGCCCAGGCCGTGGCCGGCGGCATGAAGAAGCGCGGCGGCGGCGCCATCATCAACTTCGGCTCGATCAGCTGGCACCTGGGCCTGGAGGACCTCGTCCTCTACGAAACCGCCAAGGCCGGCATCGAGGGCATGACCCGCGCGCTCGCCCGCGAGCTGGGTCCCGACGACATCCGCGTCACCTGCGTGGTGCCGGGCAACGTCAAGACCAAGCGCCAGGAGAAGTGGTACACGCCGGAAGGCGAGGCCGAGATCGTCAAGGCCCAGTGCCTGAAGGGCCGCATCCTGCCCGACCACGTCGCCTCGCTGGTGCTGTTCCTGGCCTCGGACGACGCCTCGCTGTGCACCGGTCACGAGTACTGGATCGACGCCGGCTGGCGTTGACAAAGGCCCCCTCCCCCCCGATGGGG
>CAKZJK010000644.1 GCA_936942565.1 uncultured Caulobacter sp.
GAGGGGGAGGGGGGATTTGCCGAGGCTTTTGAGTCCGAACGCCAACTCCCCGTCCTCTCCCAGGCCGATCAACCGCTCTGCCCAGCCGTCCGCGGTCCGGACGAACTGGCGGGCCGGCAGGCAGTCCAGGAGCTCGTTGGCGACCAGGATCATCGGCGCGCCGCCCGGGACTTCGTCGAGGCGCGAGACCCACCTGGGGCGGTCGCCCAGGCGTTGCGCCTGCTTAGCTTTCAGAGGCTCGGAGACCTCGACCAGCCACAGGTCGGCGGCTTCCAGGAAGTCCGGGGCGAGGCGCGCGGCGCGCAGCAGGTCGCTCATCAGCGTGCCGTCGCCGGGGCCTATCTCCACCAGGCGGAACGACGCGGGGCGGCCCAGGCGCGTCCAGGTCTCGACCACCCACAGGCCGATCAGCTCGCCGAACATCTGGCTGACCAGCGGCGCGGTGATGAAGTCACCGCCCGCGCCCAGATCGGGGCGGGTGGCGTAGTATCCGTCGCGCGGGTCGTGCAGGCAGCGGGTGAAGAACTCGGGCGCGCCGATCGGCCCGTCCTGGGCGATCTGGGCCTTGAGGCGGTCCAGCAGGCTCATGACGTCAGGCGGCGGTCTCGGTCGGCGCGCGCAGCGACCGCCACAGCAGCCAGCCGCCGACCAGGATCATCGGCGCCGACAGCATCATTCCCATGGTCAGGCCGAACGGGAAGTCGGGCATGCCGATGTCGGGATTGCGCACGTTCTCCAGCGACAGCCGGAACAGGCCATAGGCCAGCAGGAAGGTCGCCACGATCGCGCCGCGCCGTTGCAGCCACTTCAGCCGATAGATGGCGAGGGCCAGGACCAGGAACAGCAGAAGACCCTCCAGGCCGGCCTCGTAGAGCTGGCTGGGGTGGCGGGGCAGTTCGCCGGCCGGGCAGATCCCTTGCGGATGGCTGGCGCGGATCGTGTCGTTGCAGAAGATGACGCCCCAGGGGTGTTCGGTGACCCGGCCCCACAGCTCGCCGTTGATGAAGTTGGCGACGCGGCCGAAGAAGATGCCGATGGGGGCGACGGGGGCGATCAGATCGCCCAGCCTCAGCATGTCGATCTTCTGCTGGCGGGCGAATAGGGCGATCGCCGCGCAGACGCCCAGGAAGCCGCCGTGGAAGGACATGCCGCCTTCCCAGATCTTGAAGACGTCCAGCGGGTTGGCCATCAGCCACGTCCGCTGGGCCGCGTTGGGCAGCATGTAGAACAGGATGTAGCCGAGGCGGCCGCCCAGGATGATGCCCAGGGTGATCCAAAGCACGAGGTCGTCGATCTGGAGCGGCGTGGCGGTCGGCGTCCGGCCGCCCCACAGGCTGGGGGTTCTCACCAGCCGCACCGCGTAGCGCCAACCCAGCAGAATGCCCGCCACATAGGCTAGGGCGTACCAACGCAGGGCCAGCGGTCCCCACTGCAGGG
Source organism: uncultured Caulobacter sp. (assembly GCA_936942565.1). GTDB lineage: Bacteria > Pseudomonadota > Alphaproteobacteria > Caulobacterales > Caulobacteraceae > Caulobacter. The sequence continues at coordinate 1,438 of CAKZJK010000644.1, forward strand.
CCCACGGGCCGATATGAACCACCGGATCAATGTCGGGGAAGATCACGCGCTCGGGCTCCGCTCGGGACAGATCGTCGCACCGTATAAAGCGCGTCAGGCGAAAGTGTGAGCGGTTTCGCCGCCCGGACGCGCGTCTAGGAAGGCCGCGCAAGGCGAAAATGTGAGGGGTTTCCGCGTCGAGGAGAGGGCCGACCGAGTCCTTGGCTCTTCGCTTTCATCTCTTGTTTCCCATATAAGGAGGGCTCGCCCATTCGCGGGCGCGTGGAAAGCCGATGCACAGCCAGAACCCGATCCTCGACGAATTCGCCAAGCTGACCCAGGCGGCCATGGGCATCGCCCAGACGGCGGGCGAGGAAGCCAAGTCCGCGATGCGGGCCCAGGCGGACCGTCTGGCGGCCGAGTTCGACCTGATCCGTCGCGACGACTTCGAGGCCCTGAAGGCCGAGGTCGCGGCCCTGCGCGAAGAGATCGCCAGCCTCAAGGCGGCCCCAAAGGAAGCCAAGAAGGCGCCGGCCAAGAAGAGCGCGGCGACGGGCGACTAACAGGCCTGACAGCTCGCCCCCGGCGTGAAGCGAGTTGAGACGAACGCCGCGAAGCAGATTACTGTCCCTGGTACGGAAGCGAATCATGGCGGGGCTAACCCCCGCCCGCGCTGACGGGGACGCAGGATTCTCATGGACACCCAACCGGAAGAAGACGACGTCCTGATGGCTCTCGATCCCCTCGAGGTGGTCGAACACGTGCTGTCGGCCGAAAACCTGACCTTTGATCGCACCGAGGACGGTGATCTGGCCTTCGCGCTGAAGGGCGACTGGAAGGACTACGAGCTGTGGTTCGCCTGGCGGCCCGAGGCCGACTGCCTGCAGCTGTGCCTGTCGCTGGACCTGCGCGCGTCCAAGACCAAGCGCACCAACGCCTATGAGCTTCTGGCCCTGATCAACCAGCGCGTCTGGCTGGGCCACTTCGAGGTCTGGACCGAGGACGGCGAGGTTGTGTTCCGCCACGCCCTGGCCCTGCCGGCCGGCGAGCGCCCGACCATGGCTCAGGCCGCCTCGATGATCGACGCGGCGGTGGAGGCGGCCGACCGCTTCTATCCGGCCTTCGACTTCCTGCTGCACGGCGCCAAGACCCCGGACCAGGCCATGGCCGCCTGCATGTTCGAGACGGTCGGCCAAGCTTAAGGCTTTAAATCCTTCTCCCCTTGCGGGAGAAGGTGGCCGACAAGCAGGTCGGATGAGGGAGTTCTCCGCGTCCGCGAGGGAGACCCGTCATGACCCCAATCCTTCTCACCCCCATTCTTCTCCTGGGCGCCGGACGCATGGGCGGGGCGCTGATCCAGGGCTGGCGCGAGGCCGGCGCCTTCGCGGCCGTCGACCTGATCGTCCGTGATCCGACCATCGCCCCCGGCGCCTTCCACGGCGCGATGGTCAATCCGCCGCTGGAAGCGCTAGGCG
>CAKZJK010000645.1 GCA_936942565.1 uncultured Caulobacter sp.
CAGAAGCCGACAGGGCGCGCTGGCGACGCTGATGCCGGGATCGGGCGATCCCTATTGCTCGCTGGTGAATGTCGCGTCCGCTCACGATGCGTCACCGATCCTTTTGCTCTCGAAACTGGCCATCCACACCAAGAATATTCTCGGCGATCCGCGCGTCTCGCTGATGCTGGACGAACGCGCGCCGGGCGATCCGCTCGAAGGCGCGCGGATCATGGTCGCGGGCGTGGCCGGGATGCCGTCCTTCTTGCGCTCGGCGATCGTCGCCTCGTCCACCAGCGCGTCGCAGCGGCCGGTGTTGAGGTCGATGCGGATCGTGTCGCCCGTGCGCAGCCACGACAGGCCGCCACCCACCGCGCTCTCGGGCGAGGCGTTCAGGATCGAGGGACTGTCGGCGGTGCCCGACTGGCGGCCATCGCCCAGCGTCGGCAGGCTCATGATCCCCTTCTTCAGCAGGTGATCCGGCGGCTGCATGTTGACCACCTCGGCCGAGCCTGGCCAGCCGATCGGACCGGCGCCGCGGATGACGAGGATGCAGCGCTCGTCGATCTCCAGGGCGGGATCGTTGATCCGCTTGTGGTAGTCGTCCGAGCCATCGAACACGATGGCGCGGGCGTCGAAGACGCCTTCCTTGCCGGGCTCGGACAGGTAGCGCTTGCGGAACTCCTCGCCGATCACGCTGGACTTCATGATCGCGAAGTCGAAGAGATTGCCCTTCAGCACCAGGAAGCCGGCCTTCTCGGCCAGCGGCTGGGCGTAGGGGAAGATCACCTCACGGTCGGACGTCTCGCGGCCCTGCAGGTTCTCGCCCATGGTCTTGCCGGTGACGGTCAGGACGTCGCCGTGCAGACGGCCTTGCTGGAGCAGTTCCCACAGGACCGCCGGCGCGCCGCCGGCCCGGTGGAAGCGCTCGCCCAGATACTTGCCGGCCGGCTGCATGTTGACGATCAACGGAATGTCGTAGGCCGCGCGCCAGTCGTCGGCGGTGATCTCGACGCCGGCGTGACGGGCCATCGCCACGATGTGCGGCTGGGCGTTGGTCGAGCCGCCCGCCGCCGCCACCAGGGCGATGGCGTTCTGGAAGGCCTTCTTGGTCAGGATGTCGAGCGGTTTGACGTCCTCATAGGCCAGGTCGACGATCCGCTGGCCGGTCTTGTAGGCCATCTGGCCGCGCTCGCGGTACGGGGCGGGGATCGCCGCGCAGCCGGTCAGCGACAGGCCCAGGGCCTCGGCCACGGCGTTCATGGTCGAGGCCGTGCCCATGGTGTTGCAGTGGCCCGCCGAAGGCGCCGAGCTGGCGGCGCGGTCGATGAACTCTTCCTCGGTGATCTCGCCGGCCGCCAGCTTGCGACGCGAGCGCCAGATCACCGTGCCCGAACCGACCAACTCGCCCTCGTGCCAGCCGTCCAGCATCGGACCGCCCGACAGGACGATGGCCGGGATGTTGACCGTCGTGGCGGCCATGATGCCCGCCGGGGTGGTCTTGTCGCAGCCGGTGGTCAGGACGACGGCGTCGATCGGATAGCCGTGCAGGGTCTCGACGAGACCGAGATAGGAGAGGTTCCGGTCCAGCGCCGCCGTCGGGCGACGGCAGTTCTCGAAGATCGGGTGGACCGGAAACTCCATGGGGATGCCCCCGGCGTCGCGGATCCCGTCCCGGATCCGCGTCACCAGGTCGAGGTGGATGCGGTTGCAGGGCGAGATGTCGCTGCCGGTCTGGGCGATGCCGATGATCGGCTTGCCGCTTCGCAGCTCCTCCGGCGTGATCCCGTAGTTCATGAAGCGCTCCAGATAGAGCGCGGTCATGTCGATGTGGTCGGGGTTATCGAACCAATCGCGAGACCGGAACCGGCGGGGCGTGCGTTCAGCCAAGGCGAACCTCGTGTTGGGGCTGGCCCGCGACGTCGACCTGGATCGCGAAGAGACCGCCGGCCAGCGGATATTGGGCCAGGGTCTCGTCGCTCAGGCCCTTGCGGGCGGTGGTGAAATAAAGGGTCTTCAGATCGGGCCCGCCAAAGCAAGCCTTCGTGACGTTGGGCGCGGGCAGCTTCACGCGGGCCACGACCTCGCCGGCGGGCGAGAAGCGCACGGCGCCAAAGCCGCCCCACAGCGCCGTCCAGACATGGCCTTCGGCGTCGACGACCGAGCCGTCGGGATAGGCGTCTTCCTCGGTGATCCGGGCGAAGACGCGCTTGTTCGACAGCGTCCCATCCTGGGCCAGATCGAAGGCGAAGACGGTCTTTTCCAGGGTGTCGGTGTGGTAGAGGGTCTTGCCATCCGGCGAGACGCACGGGCCGTTGGTGATGCAGATGTCCTGGTCCATCCGCGCCACGCCCTCGGCGTCCATCCGATAGAGCGCGCCGCTCTTATTCTCCTCGCCGTCGTGCATCGTGCCGAACCACAGGCGGCCGTGGGCGTCGACGGTGGCGTCGTTGGGGCGGTTGTCGAGGGCGGGGTCCTCGACCTCGACCAGCGATTTGAAGCCGGTCTCGGGATGGAAGCGGTGGAGGCCGGTTTTCAGCCCGACCACGAAGCCGCCGGCGTCCGGCAGCGGCGCCAGGAAGGTCACCTGGTCGGGGGCGTCGAAACTGAAATGCTCGCCGCTGGTCGGATTGTAGTTGTGGATCTTGCGCTGCTTGATGTCGACGAACCACAGGGACGCGCCATGCCAGATCGGGCCTTCGCCCAGCGTGGCCTTCAGGTCCCAGACGCAGGTAACTTGATCGCTCATAACAGCCTCTTCAAAGCCCATCCCCCGCGATGAGGGAGGTGGGAAGGGGCGCTTGGGCCGCTCGATCCGAGCCGCCGCGTCGCCCCCGAGCTGCGATCTCAATACATCAGCGCCGACAAAGCCCTGGTCAGCGCCGACAAGGTGCAGAAGGAGCAACTGGGCGAGCAGA
>CAKZJK010000646.1 GCA_936942565.1 uncultured Caulobacter sp.
TCGGGGAACAGGCTGGTCCAGTGGCGACGCAGCCGCTCTTCGTCGGTCAGGCGCGCGGCGATATCGGTCAACGACCAACTCCAGTCGACGCCTTGATTGAAGCGCGTGCTGAAGCAGGACCAGGCGTTGTCGCCCACGTCGCGCGTCATCCACACGAAGCGAGCCTTGGGCAGGATGTGCCGAATGGCGCCCACGAACAGGCTGTGATTCAGGGACTTGTCGACGACGCGGCCCTGGGTCCCGAAACGCTCGTCCAGCAGATGCAGATAGTCGCGGCCGATCCGGGTCCAGACCTCGCCTCCTTGGGCGTTCTCGAGCGCCTTGAGGCTTTCGCCGCGGAAATCGGGCAGGGACATCGCCGCCGCGCGGAACAGGTTCACCTCGGCGCCGCCGCTGACATCGGCGTGACTGGCCAGGATCTGCTCGACCAAGGTGGTACCCGAGCGGGGAGCGCCCAGCACGAAGATCGGTCTGTCGCTGTCGACCTGGCTCGGGGTCAAGGTGTCGGCGAACCCCGGGGGGAAGCTGTCGATCACCATGCGCGTCATGGCGCCATGAGCCGCGCGTTCGTAGGGCGCTTGCGAGGCGATCGCCGCCGCGCCCCGGGCATAGGCGGCGAACGCGGCGTCGATCTCGCCGGCCCGGTCCAGCATCGCGCCCAGAGCATAGAGCAGGGTGCCAAGGGTGGTCGCCTGCACGTCGGGACGCTCGGACGTGGCGCGCAGCGCCGTCATCTCGGACGGCGTGAGCTGGACGCCGCGCAGGTCGGTGAGGGCCAGCCACGTCCAGCAGGACGCCGCGGGATTGGGCGTGACCGCGAGGGCGGCGCGGAAGGACTCGGCCGCCTCGTCGTCCTGGCCCGACTGCGCCTGGCAGACGCCAAGGAAGTGCAGGACGCGCGCGTCGCGAGGATGGGCCCTGGCCAGCGTCTCGGCGTCGGCCAGGGCCGCTTCCAGCCGACCCAGGTGAGCCAGCAACGCGTCGCGGCCCAGGCGACGGTTGAGATCGTTTGGCGCCAGGGCAAGGCCGCGGTCGGCGGCCGAGATGGCCAGCGAGGCCTCGCCCAGGGTGACGGCCAGGCGCGAGACAGCGCCCCAGGTCTCGCCCAGGGGCGGAGCCCCGGCGTCCAGCGCCCGGAGGTGGGCGGCGGCGGTCTCGCGGTCTCGCTTCTGGAACGCCGACAAGGCGTCGCGCAGCAGGGGGTTTTCGGTCGTGCTCATTCTTATCTAGTCGTCCTGGAGGGCGCCTACCGCACCGGCGTGTCGGCCAGCACCGACGCGCCGCCGGGGGCGGCGCGGAGGCGGGCGTGGGCCATCTCGTCGAGGATGGCTTGCGAGCGGGGATCGCCCAGCACCCAGGCGGCCGCCGCGAGGGTCCGCATCGAGGTCTCGCTGACGCCCAGCAGCTTCTCCAGCGCCTCGAAGGGCGACTGGCCGCCATCCATGCGCTTGAGGCGCACGTCGCCGTTCAGCTTGGCCAGGGCCTTGGCCTTGTCGATCGCCTGATAGAAGCCGCCCAGCTCGTCGACGAGACCCAGCTGCTTGGCTTGCTCGCCGGTCCACACTCGGCCCTTGGCGATCTCGCGCACGCGATCGGCAGGCAGCTTGCGGCCCTCGGCGACGCGGGTGATGAAGCCGGCGTAGATGCGGTCCATCCAGCCGGCGAACTTGGCGCGCTGCTC
>CAKZJK010000647.1 GCA_936942565.1 uncultured Caulobacter sp.
CCGGGCCTCCCGCGTGCGGCTCTGCCCGATCTGCGACGGCTACGAGGCGACCGGCCAGCGCATCGCGGTGCTGGGCGACAGCGAGCACGGCGCGCGCGAGGCCGCGTTCCTGACCACCTATTCGCGCGAGGTGACCCTGCTGGACCTCCGCCCCGACGCCCCCAAAGAGGGCGACGGCGTCTTCGAGCGGCTGCCCGTGAGTCTCGCGGACATCGTGCTGGACCCGGACGCGGTGAGGGTGGGAGACCGGACCTTCGACTGCCTCTATCCCGCCCTCGGCTTCGATAGCCAGCAAGCCTTGGCCCAGCAGGTCGACGCCGCCCTCGACGCGGACGGCCGCCTGGTTGTCAGCGCTCACCAGCAGACGTCGGTGGAGGGGCTCTACGCGGCGGGGGACGTGGTGCGGGGCCTGAACCAGATCGCGGTCGCGACGGCCGAGGCGGCGATCGCGGCGACGGACATCCACAACCGACTGAGGGCGCTGGGAGGCTAGCGCGGGCCTAGAGCGTGGTCTGCGGCTCGGGCTCGCCGACCGAGCAGATCTCGACCCACACCGGATGCAGCTCGTTCTGGGTGTCGCTGGCGAGGGCGGCGCGGCCGTTGACCACGATGTAGGGCTGGTACTCGGCGTCCGAGCCCAGGCGAACCTCGCCGCAGACCGCGACGCGCCCTTGCCGGCGCTCGATGTGCTCGGCGCGGAAGGCGACGTTGTCCCAGATTTCCATCTGGCGCTTCACCGTCCACTGGGCGCCGCTGAGCTCCATCTGGCGGATGCGCGGCAGGGCCAGAGGGGTCTCGATCTGGGCGGACTTGGCGCTGGGGTGGTAGCCCATCGCCATGAAGGCGACGAAAGCCAGCAGGATCAGATAGGGCGCGAGCGCGCGGACAAGCGGCGTCCGGAGCGTCGGTCCTTCCGCTAAATTTCCAGCCATCGGAAATCTCCGCCTCTCGTCAAGCCGCCCTCGTGGGAGAAAACAGGCCGGTTCACGTAAAACGTCGTTAACACGGACTTACACCAAGAACCACAGCGACCCGCCCCAAAACTAGTAAGATGCAGGCGCCGTCGCACAGCTTTGAGTGTAACTGAAATCACACTCGCCGCTGAAACGAGCACTGATCCGGATTATATTTCAGACCACCGTTATCCGCGCGGCGACCTATTGGCGCACGGTTCGGCTTGCCGGGCTTGGATCAACGTTTGGGTTTGGCCGCGGGCTTGGTCTTCTCGCGGCGTTCGTCGGCGGCGATCTGGCTGAGGATCAGCAGCGACGAGGAATAGTAGTCCTCGTTCTGGATCCGGGCGGTCGAGGCCTTGCCGGTCAGGGTCAGGTCCGCGACGCTGACCATGCCCACGGGCGCGGCGAACGGGGCGACCTCGCCGGTGCGCACGTCGATCCAGGCCGGAGCGGGCTTGCCCGCCGCGCGGAACGAGGTCCACCAGCGCTTGACGGGGTCCAGCGAGGCGTCGCCGCAGCGGCCCGACCAGCACATGTAGAGCGGCACCCGCACCGAGTCGAAGCCGAAGCGCGGCGGGCGATCGGGGTCGGTCCACATCGCGCCGGAAGTGTCGACCTTCACCCAGTCCACCGGCAGGTCCGTCGCGCCGAAGCGCGCGTCGCGGATCGCGCGCAGCGCTTGGTCCCGGACCAGCGGCCACGGCGATTTGGGCTCGCGGGCGGCGAAGGCGTCCAGCGCCGGCATGATGGCGTAGGACGGGTTGAAGATCATGCCCTGGGCGTTGACGAAGCCGTCGACGCCCGGGACCAGCAGGACGCGGTCGCCCTGCTTGACCAGCAGCTTGGAGAGGATGGCGCCGCGGATCTGGGCGCTGGCCTCGAGATATTCGGGACGTTTCCAGCGCTCGCCGCCGCGCAGCAGCGCCCAGGCGATCAGCAGGTCGCCGTCCAGGGCGTTGTTCGGATCAGGCGTGTGGAGATCGCCGGTGGGGATATAGCGCCACTTGAACAGGCGCGTGTCGGGCCGCGACAGGGTCGTGTCGGTCCACGTCCACATCTTCTTGAAGGTCGCCGGATCATCATAGGCCGTGGCCATGATCATCGCGAAGCCCTGCCCCTCGGAGTGGCTGACATTGCCGTTGCCGGTGTCGACCACCCGCCCGTCGGACTGCACGAAGCGGGTCTTGTAGTCCGCCCAGTTGCTGGGCGGCGGCGCGGCGCAGGCGCTCATGGTCACGGCCTGGAAGCCCAGGGCGGCGACCAGCAGCAGCAAGGCTCCCCGCCGGTTAAAGCCCATAGGAGAATTCCAGGACGTCGTCGCTGGCGCCCTCGCGGTGCGTGGCGGTCATTTCCGGGCGGCCGCCCTGGCTTTGCAGCCAGACGGTGTAGACGCCCTCCAGCAGGGCGCAGAAGGCGCGGCGCCAGTGGCCGCTGGCGTCTTCCAGGTGCTGGCCCGGATAGGCGCGGTGACGGATGGCGATGGCGCTTTCGGCCAGGGCCAGCGAGACATAGCCCCAGTCCATCTCGGCCAGCACGACGTTCAGCGAGGCTTCCAACTCGTCCAGGGTCTTGACCGGCGGCAGGGCCACCGATCGCGACACGCGCAGGCCAATCTGGCGATAGAAGCCCCAGGCCTCCTGGGCGCTGAAGTTCTCGAACAGCTCGTCGGCCATGGCCAGCATGACGGCGCGCCACTGGGCGCTGAACTGGCGGGCGGCCAGGTAGCGCAGGTCGGCGGTGTCGGCGACCTTGGCGGCTTCCGGCGCGGCGGCGCGGGACGAAAGGCTCTTCAACATCGGTCGTTCCTATTGGCTGCTCAGGATCCGCCGCAGATAGAAGCGGAACTTGTATTCGTTGTAGATCCCGAAGGTGTCGAGCGAGAGCTCGCCGCCGGCGGCCGAGCCCCCGCGGAACTTGTACTCGCCCAGGAGCTGGCCGGTCAGGCCGATGCCGGTCTTGCTGGCCGAGTCGTAGCGCGCCAGAACCGTGTTGTCGGCCGCCGCGTAGGAATCGATGGCCTGCTGGGCCGCCGGGTTGTTCGGGAAGATCGGCGAGCTGTCCTCGCTATAGTGCTGCACGCCGATGCTGAAGCCGGCCTTGGCGAGCCAGTGCTCGCGCTCCTTGGTGTACGACACCGGCATGGCGACGCTGACGAACTGCTGCGGGCTGAAATAGCCGCCCTGGCCGAAGCTGAAGAAGCGCAGGTTGCGGTCATAGGCTTGCAGGTTGGCGTTCAGGCCGATCTGCAGTTGGTCGCCATCGCTGTCGATGGGGCGGAAATAGGCGCCGGCGTTGATCTCGTAGCCGGTGTTGCTGGTGACGTTGTGACCCTTCAGCTGACGGTAGGCGGCGTCCATGTAGGCGCCGGCCGAGCCGAAGTTGCCCGAGAGTCCCATGCTGGCGTTGCGCTTGATCACCCCGCCCCATTCGACGCCCGTCAGCGGGTCGCGGTCGCCGGAATAGGCCAGGACGCTGTCGGTCACCGGGCGCTGCTCGACCGTGGCCCGGATCTGGGCGTCGCCGAGATCGAGGCGTCCCGTCAGCCCGCCCGTGAAGCTCTTGCGCATGAAGCCCAGCGGCGTGACGCCCGCGTCCAGGGAGATCGGACCGGAGTCGTAGAACATCGACAAGCCGGCGCCGGCGCGGCTGCGGCTGTCGAGCGCGGGCAGGACGATGGTGTTGCCGGCCACGATGGCCTCGGCGTTGACCAGCGGGTTGGTCCCGATGATGGCGATGGCCGACTGCTTGGGCGCGCCGGCGCTGATGACCACCGGATTGATCGCGACGCCCAGGCGGCCGATCCCGAACGGCGAGACCGAGGCGGCGATGCGGGTGTTGGCCTCGAACAGGCGGCTGGTGCCCTCCTCGCCGCTACGGGCGCGCAGGCTGGCCGCGCCCTCGAACTGCGGCGCGGTCGACTGGCGCAGCGCCGCGATCTCGCGTCCGACCTTGGCCGGCAGCGGGGCGTTGGCCGGCAGCGGCGCGGTGGACGACTTGGCGGCGTAGGCCCGCGGCGGCGTGTAGGCCGGGGCCGGCGTCGGCATGGGCGCGGTCGACACCGTCTTCGCCGGGCGCCTCGGCGCCCCGGCGCTGGCCGCGGTGGCGATCGGCGTCAACCTCAACGTGGTGTTCTTCGTGCTGTTCATGGGCCTGTACATGGCCTGCTCGCCGCTGGTGGCGCACATGGTCGGGGCGCAGCGGCCGCCGGCGGAGATCAGCGGCTTCATCCGCCGCGCGCGGCGCTTCGCCTGGATCGCCGGCTGCGCCTGGATGCTGCTGCTGAACCTGCTGGCGGCGCCGGCGCTGGCGGCCGCGCCGGTAACCGACTGTCCCAACCGCACCGCCCCGTT
>CAKZJK010000648.1 GCA_936942565.1 uncultured Caulobacter sp.
CAGGGCGCCCAGCGGACGCTTGGCCAGCTGGTCGGCGGCGGCGCGCGCCTTGGCCCGCAGATCGCCGGCCTCGACGGCGGCGTTGGCGATACCCCAGGAGACCGCGGTCGATCCGTCCACCGCCTCGCCCAGGGCGAACATGGCGTAGGCGCGGGCGTGGCCGATCCGGGCCGGCAGCAGCCAGCTTGAGGCCGCTTCAGGCACCAGGGCGAGATTGACGAACGGTACGGTCAGCCGCGCGTCCGGCGTCACATAGACGAGGTCGCAGTGTAGCAGCATGGTCGTGCCGACCCCGACCGCCTGCCCTTGCACGGCGGCGACCAGGGGCCGCGTCGCATGGGCCAGGGCCTTCAGGAACCGCCACACGTGACGCTCGCCCGTGAAGGCGCCGGTGGCCTGCGCCGCGAAGTCCTGCAGGTCGTTGCCGGCCGTGAAGCTGTCGCCGTCGGCCTGGAAGACCACGACGCGGATCGCCGGGTCCTTCTCGGCGCGATCGAGGCCGTCGGCCAGGGCGCCGTACATCTCGTTGGAAAGCGCGTTCTTCTTCTCGGGTCGCGCCAGGGTGAGGGTCATCACGCCGGCGTCGATCTCGACCTTCACCCAATCGCTTTTCACAGGGTCGGTCATAGGGCGTCTCCCTTGGGGAACTTGGTCTGCAGGCTGGCCAGCCAGCGCGCGACCACATCGATTTCGTCGTCCGAGAAGCCCTCGGTCAGCTGAGCCTTGATGCCCTGGAGACCGGCCTTGGCCTCCTCGCGGGCCCCGCGACCCTTGTCGGTCAGGTGCAGGCGCATGGCCCGGCCGTCCTTGGGATCGGCGCGACGCTCGACCAACTCGGCCTTGGTCATGCGATCGATCAGCCCGGTCATGGCCGAGGGCGCGAGATCCAAGGCGTCCGCCGCCTCGCCGATCAGGGCGCCGTCCTTCTCGCCGAGAAGGAACAGCACGCCCGACTGCGCCGCCGTCAGGCCGCCCTTGGCCGCCATCTCGGCCTCCAGCCAACGCTGCACGCGCCGGTGGCCGGCGTTGAGCAGGAAGATCAGGCGGCGGTCTGGCGCGACGGGCATGCGGCGAGCGTTATACTTCGCACGCGAAATGTCAAACGCGCGTTTCTAGTCGTCGCTAGAAAACGCCGCGTACCAGGCGACGCCCTCCTCGTCCACGTCCCGACGGATCCGCCCCCGACGGATCAGGCAGTTGAGGTGCGCCAGCGCCTCGCCGGTCGCCATGCCCAGCAGGTCGGGCCCGATCGGGCGAGCGAACAGCGCGCCGAAAGTGTCGACCACGCGCTTGGGCTCGGCGAGCTTCTTTTCGAGACGCCCCAGACCCCGCTCGTGTCCCGAGATCAGACCGTCGATCCGCGTGTGCAGCCCCTCGAAGGGATCGTTGTGAGCGGGCAGGACGATCACGTCGTCCGGCACCGTCGCCTTGACCTTGGCCAAGGAACGAAGCCAGTCGCTCAACGAATCGGCGTCGGGCTCGGTCGGGAACACCGAGACGTTCGACGAGATTCTCGGCAGCACCTGGTCGCCCGAGATCAGCAGGTTCAGTTCCGGACACCACAGGCAGGCGTGATCGGGCGAGTGACCCTGCCCGGTCACGACCGTCCAGGTCCGACCGCCGATCTCGAAGTCCTCGCCGTCGGAGAGGCGGCGATAGCTATCGGGCAGGGCGTAGATCGCCTTGCCGAAGCCGCCGAAGCGGGCCTTGTAGTTCTCGATCGCGTCCTCGTCCCAGCCGGCGGCGCGGAAGAACTTCACGCCGTCCTCGGGCGCCTCGCGGCCCGTGTCGGCCACCAGCATCCGGCACTGGAAATACTCCAGTCGCGTCATCCACAGGCGGCAGTCGAACTTGCGGGTGATCCAGCCGGCGAGGCCGATATGGTCAGGGTGCAGATGGGTGACGATGACCCGGGTGACCGGTCGCCCCCCCAGGGCGCCGGCGAAGGCCGCCCGCCACGCCTGGCTGGTCTCGCGGGTCTGGACGCCGGTGTCGACGATCGCCCAGCCCTCGCCGTCCTCGATGGCCCAGACATTGATGAACTGCAGCGAACCGCCCAGCGGCATGCGCAGCCACAGAACCCCCGGCGCGACCTCGACCGCCTCCCCCGCGCCCTGCTCCGGCGCGATCTCGAACGGATAGACCAGGCGCCCAGCCTTCTTCGGCGACTCGGCCTCGCCGCTCGTCTCGTCCTCGAACCCGTCCCGCATTCCGTCCCCTTCCTGCGGCTCTTGCTCGTCCGCCAACCCATTTTTTGCCCGCGAGGGCCGTCAAGATCGCGCCTAGGTCGGACGGTATCTTGACCCCCGATGCAAGCACGCGCTTATGTCCGCGCGAGGAATCCACCCAGGAGATGTTTCCCATGAGGCCTTTCGCGATCGGCCTGTCGGCCGCCCTCGCGGTCGCCATTCTCGTGCCGGCCGCCGTCATTTCGGCGCCAAAGGAAGAGAAGGGCAAGCCCGCCGCCATCGACGCCAAGGCGCGCGAAACGGGCATGAAGGAAGCCCCGGCCATCATCCAGGCCAGCGGCGCGGGCTGCACGGTTTCGGACGCCCGCTTCATCGGCGAGGACAAGAAGGCCGGCGCCAAGTACTACGAGGTCGCCTGCAACGAGGGCATGGGCTTCGCCCTGATCTCCAAGAAGGACACCGCGCCGCAGGTCTACACCTGCCTCGAGTCCAGCCAGCCTGGCCCGGACGGCAAGGTCGGCGGCCTGGCCTGTATCCTGCCCGGCAACGCCAACCCCGGCGCGGCCCTGGCCCCCTACGTCAAGAAGGGCGGCGCGAACTGCGACATCGAGAACACCCGCGCCATCGGCTCGGGCGCCAAGAACTCCTACTTCGAAGTCGCCTGTAAGGGCGGTTCGGGCTACGTCGTCCAGACCGTCGCGCCGATGAACATCAACGGCGAAGTCGCGGTGAACAGCTGCCTGCTCTACGAGGAAGGCGGCAACGTCAGCTGCAAGCTGACCAATCGCCAGACCCAGCTGGCCGTCGTCGACACCCTGAACGGCGCGGCCGCGACGAACTGCGCGATCAAGGATCGCCGCTACGTCCTGAGCACCAAGGTCGACAACTACTTCGAAGTCGCCTGCCAGGACGGCAAGGGCTACATCTACCAGCAGACGGCGGCCAACGGCGCCTTCGCCCGCGCCATCCCCTGCGCCCAGGCCGGCTTCGTCGGCGGCGGCTGCACCATGACCGACGCGGTCGCGGCGCAGACCGAGCAGGCCGGCTTCTACAGCAAGCTCTCGGCCAAGGCCGGCTTCCCCTGCGACGTCGAGAAGTACGGCATGCTGCCGACCAACGACCCGAAGAAGGAAATCGTCGAGCTGAAGTGCAAGAACAGCGACGTGGGCGGCATCGCCGTGTTCACCGCGACCGACGGCAAGGTCTTCGACTGCGTCACGGCCGAGCTGAACGGCTACCGCTGCTCCTTCACCAAGAAGGACACGCAGTACGCTCGCCTGACCAAGGACCTGGTCGGCTTCAACAAGGCTTCGTGCACCGTTTCGGACGCCCGCGTCATCGGCGCGACCGACACCGAGGGCTTCGTCGAAGTGGCCTGCTCCGACGGCCTGCCGGGCTGGGTGCTGGGCTATCCGCTCGGCGTCACCAAGCCGGCCGCCAAGGAGTTCCTGTCCTGCGTGCAGGCCAAGGGCATCGGCGGCGGCTGCAAGCTGCCGACCAACAAGACCAAGAGCTGATCCCAGCTCTGAAGCTTGAAAAAGAAAGGCCCGTCCGGAGCGATCCGGGCGGGCCTTTTCCTTTGCGCCTCAGCCCATCGCCGCTTCGATCAGGCGCGGCCCCGGCGCCGCCATGGCGCGGGCGAAGGCGTCGTCGAAGGCTTCGGCGGTGTCCGCCCGCTCGGCGCTCATGCCCATGCCCTGGGCCAGTGAAACCCAGTCGATCCGCGGGTCGCCCAGATCGAGCAGCTTCGAGGCCGCCGGCCCGGGATTGCCCGCGCCCGTCCTTCCCAGCTCGATGCCGAGGATTCGGTAGGCGTGGTTGGCGAAGACCACGACGGTCACGTCCAGCTTCTCGCGGACGATCGTCCAGAGGCCTTGAACCGTGTACATCCCCGCGCCGTCGCCGGTCAGGGCCAGGACCTTGCGGTCGGGGCAAGCCACCGCCGCGCCGATCGCCGCCGGGATGCCCTGCCCGATCGCGCCGCCAGTCAGGGACAGCCAGTCGTGAGCCCGCGCGCCGCGGGTCTGGGTGAAGATCGGCAGGCCGGCGGTGACCGCGTCGTCCGAGATCACGGCGTCGGTCGGCATGTGCCGCGCCACCGAGGCGCCGATCGCCCAGGCGTCGA
>CAKZJK010000649.1 GCA_936942565.1 uncultured Caulobacter sp.
CTCGGTCATCGTGGGCGACTTCTCGTCGCTGCTTGCTGCCGCGCCGGCCGTGCTGGCCAGCAACGCCTATTCGCGCGACAACGAGCGCCAGGCCGAGCGGCTGGCCGGCGAACTGGCGGCCGATCACCGTCCGGTGGTCGAGACCGATCCCGAGACGGCCCGTGTCAGCGCCAGCGGACCGGTCGACCTCGTCATCGTCAACGCCGCGGCCAAGGGCTTCGACGGCCTGCGCTTCACCGCCGCCCTGCGCTCGGACGAGCGCACGCGCCACCTGCCGGTGCTGGCCCTGGTCGATCCCGACGACCGCGCCCGCATGGTCAAGGCGCTGGAGATCGGGGTGAACGACATCCTGACCCGTCCGGTGGATCCCCAGGAGCTGTCCGCGCGCGCCAAGACCCAGATCCAGCGCAAACGCTACACCGACTACCTGCGCAACAACCTCGACCATTCGCTGGAACTGGCGGTCACCGACCAGCTGACCGGCCTGCACAATCGACGCTACATGGTCGGGCAGCTGGAGACGCTGGTGCGTCGCGCGGCGATGGGCGGAGACGAGGTCTCGGCCCTGCTGATCGACATCGACCACTTCAAGAAGATCAACGACACCTTCGGCCACGATATCGGCGACGAGGTGCTGCGCGAGTTCGCCCTCCGCCTGGCCTCGAACGTGCGCGCCATCGACCTGCCTTGCCGCTACGGCGGCGAGGAGTTCACGGTGATCATGCCCGAGACGCGCATGGCCGACGCCCTGCGCATCGCCGAGCGGATCCGCAAGCACGTCTCGGCCTCGCCGTTCAAGGTCGCCAACGGCGATGAGATGCTGAACGTGACCGTCTCGGTCGGCGTTTCGGCCACGGGCGGTCCGGAAGACACGCCCGAGGCCTTGCTCAAGCGGGCCGACGAGGGCGTCTACGAGGCCAAGGCCTCGGGCCGCAACACGGTGGTCGGCAAGGCGGCCTGAGGCCGTCCGGCGCCCCGTCTCCAGGCGATCGGCGACATTTCAGCCGTGAAACCCTTCCGTCCTTGCACGGACCAACCATTCGGGCGAAATCGCTCGGATGGAGACGATGCTTACCCGCGGCGCCATTGCCGCCGCCCTGGCGATCGGTTTCGCCGCCCAGGCCACCGCCGAGACCAAGCCTGATCCGAAACTGGTGGTCGTGATCTCGGTCGACCAGTTCAGCGCCAACCTCTACGCCCAGCACCGGCCCGAGTTCGTCGGCGGCCTCAAGACGCTGAGCCAGGGGATTGTCTATCCGAACGGCTACCAGTCGCACGCCTTCACCGAGACCTGCCCCGGCCACTCGACCCTGCTGACGGGCAAGCATCCGAACAAGACCGGCATCAGCGCCAACGACTGGTACGACCGCGCCACGGGCAAGACGGTCTACTGCCTGGCCGACCCGACCGTCACCTTGGCCGACGATCCGAAGGGCAGGGCGGTCTCGCCGGCCAACATGGTGGCCACCACCTATGGCGACTGGCTGAAGGCGGTGTCGCCGGGCAGCCGGGTGTTCGGCGTCTCGGGCAAGGATCGCGGCGCGATCACCATGTCCGGCCACGAGGCCGACGGCCAGTTCTGGTACCAGCCCGGCTTTGGCTTCACGACCTGGGTCGCGCCGGGCCAGAGCGCGGCGGAGCGCCTAAAGCCGGTCGCCGCCTTCAACGCCAAGCTCGCGGCGGATCTGAAGGCCCATCCGTTCACCTGGGACTACGCCAAGGCCTCGGCCAAGCGCTGCAAGACCCTCGAGGCCGAGTACGACACGGGCGGCCGCCACTGGCGCGCCGCCCCGCCGATTCCGGCGGCGACCAGCGAAGCGGACAAGCAGCGCGATCTCTACGCCAGCCCCTATACCGACCAGGCCACGCTCGAGCTGGCTCAACGTCTGCGTGAGACTTACGGCCTGGGCGACGGTCCGCGGGTCGATCTGCTGACCATCAGCCTGTCGGCGACCGATTTCATCGGCCACCGCTACGGCACGCGGGGCCCGGAAATGTGCGACCAAATCGCGCGTCTCGACGAGCGCCTGGGCGTTTTTCTGAAGAGCCTCGACAAGGTGAAAGGCGGCGTCCTGGTCGTCCTGGCCGCCGACCACGGCGGCGCCGACTTCGCCGAACGGCTGCACGACGAGGGCTATGATTTCGAGCGCGTGACCGGCAAGCCGTGGATCGCCAAGCTGAACGCCCAGCTGCGCGCCGACCTCGGCCTGACCTGGGATCCGCTGATCGCCGACGGCGGCATCGACCAGATTTATGTCGTCGGTCCGGACCGCAAGGCGCCGTCGCTGGCCGATCGCGCTCGCATCACCGCCGCCGCGCTTGTCTTGATCAATCGCGAGCCGGTGGTGGCGCAAGCTTTTGATTCCAATGCGATCTTCACCATGGAGGCCGCGCCAGCGAATGCCTCGCCGGAGGAGCTTTCGGTGGCCGAGCGGGTGCGCCGCAGCGCCTATCCGGGGCGCGTGGGCGACATCCTGATCGCCTTCAAGCCCGATCGCGTGCCGGCCACGGCGGGCGCGACCTATGTCTCGACGCACGGCAGTCCTTGGGACTATGATCGTCGCGTGCCGATCCT
>CAKZJK010000650.1 GCA_936942565.1 uncultured Caulobacter sp.
ATCAGATCGCGCTCGATCTCTTCCAGCGTCCTCAGGTGACCGCGGTCGTCGAGGATGCGCACCGGCGCCTCGGCCGCCGGGGCGGCCATGGCGGCGTGGGCGGCCTGCAGCATGGCGGCGGCGGTCGGCGGCGGGGCCGAGGTCGCGGCCTCGAGCGGCGCGGCCTGGCCCGAGATGGCTGGGAAATCGTACGGCTGCAGATAGGGCGCGTCGGCCAGGACGATGGCGCGATAGACCGCGTTCTCCAACTGGCGAACGTTGCCGGGCCAGTCGAAGGCGGTCAGCAGTTGCAGCGTCTCCGATGACGCGCTTGCCTTCCTCGACGTTGAAGCGGCGGACGAAGGCCTCGACCAGGGCCGGGATGTCCTCGCGGCGCTCGCGCAGGGACGGAGCCTCGATCGGGAAGACGTTCAGGCGGTAGTAGAGGTCCTCGCGGAACCGGCCGGCCGAGACGGCCTGCTGCAGGTCGCGATTGGTCGCCGAGACGATGCGGACGTCGACCTTGATCGAGCGCTTGGAGCCGATCGGGTCGATCTCGCCTTCCTGCAGGGCGCGCAGCAGCTTGACCTGCACGTCCAGCGGCAGCTCGCCGACCTCGTCCAGGAACAGGGTGCCGCCGTCGGCTTCCTTGAACTTGCCCAGGTGCTTGTCGGTGGCGCCGGTGAAGCTGCCCTTCTCGTGGCCGAACAGGATCGACTCCACGAGGTTTTCCGGGATGGCGCCGCAGTTGACGGCCACGAACGGCTTGCCGGCGCGGTCGGAAGAGCCGTGCACCGCGCGGGCGATCAGCTCCTTGCCGACGCCGCTTTCGCCGGTGATCAGCACGGGGATGGCGCTCTTGGCCGCGCGTTCGCCCATGCGCTTGACCATGCTCATGACCGGCGAGGCGCCGATCAGGTCGGAGAAGGTGGTCTTGCCGACCGCGCGCTTGGTCAGACGCTCGACCTCGCCCTTCAGGTCCCCCATCGACAGGACGTTGCGGATCGAGACGGTGATGCGCTCCGGGCTGGCCGGCTTGATGAAGAAGTCGCTGGCCCCGGCCTGCATGGCCTTGACCACGGTGTCGACGCCGCCACTGGCGGTCAGGACGATGACGGGCTGGGTGAAGCCGCGCGCGCGCATCTCCGCCAGCGCGTCCTGGCCCGAGAGGCCAGGCATGACGAGGTCGAGCAGGATCACATCCGCCGGCGCGCCCGAGGTCAGGTGCGCGATGGCCGCGTCGCCGCTGTCGGCGTGCGAGACGGCGAAACCTTCGCGCTCGAGCACCGCCTGGATCAATCGACGTTGGGTCGGGTCGTCATCGACGACCAGCACCGTCTTGGTCATTGGGCACATCCACCAGAACCGGCCACGCCCACGTGGAGCGAGGCTCTTGTTGGTTCAGAGTGATACACTCGCGGGGTAAACACCGGCTTTCGGAGAGGTGTCACGAACCTTAAGGTTTAGGCTTAACAGGGTCTTACGCGGGGAGCGTGCGTGATGGAGATGGAGTCCGCGGCCAAGCTCGCCCTGGCGCTGCCGGAAGTCGGCGGCGGGACCGCCGAGACCGGGCAGGTCGGTTTCGAGGTCGGCGGCAAGGCGCTGGCCTGGAGCTATCTGGCGCGTCCGGCTCCCAAGGCCGCGCGCGTGCTGGTCCCCGGCGTGCTCGCCGTCCGCTGCGCCAAGGAGATGAAGGCGCTGCTGCTGGAAGCCGCCCCCGACCGGTTCTTCACCGACGATCACTACAGGAACTACCCCGCCGTTCTGGTGCGGCTCTCGGCGATAGAGGCCGACGAACTGGAAGGCTTGCTGCGCGGCGCTTGGAAAACCGTGGCGCCGACCGCCGTCAAGAAACGTCATCCGCACGTTTGACGCATTGCGCCGGCGGGGGGCGGAGGCCTATCTGCTGATCCATGAACGCGCCCTTCAAGCCCGCCGCCCCGCCCGAATGGAACCTGGTCGATCTCTATGTCGGTCGCGACGATCCTCGCATCGAGACCGATCTGGCCGCCGCCAAGGCCGCCAATGACGAGCTGGCCTCGCTGGAAGGCATGTTCCTGGAGGCCCGCAAGGAGCCCCAGCGCCTGGGCCTGCTGCTGGATCGCGGGATCACGCTCTATGAGCAGGCCACCAACGGCCTTTGGGGCGTCGGCGCCTATGCCGCGCTCGCCGCCTCGGTGGCGCGGGACGATCCGGCCTGGGCCAAGTTCGAGGCCGACCTGCGGGCCCGCTCCTCCCAGATCGCCGCCGAGAGCCTGTTCTTCACGCTGGAGCTCAACCAGCTTGAGGACGGCGAGATCGCCAAGGCGCTGGATGCCTATTCCGCGGCGGCTCGCTGGGCGCCGTGGCTGCGTCGGGTGCGCCTTTCGCGCCCGCACGAGCTGTCGCCGGAGCTGGAGCGCTTCAT
>CAKZJK010000651.1 GCA_936942565.1 uncultured Caulobacter sp.
CCTCCCTCGCGAAGCGGGGGAGGTGGATCGGCGCCGATAGGCGACGAGACGGAGGGGGCGCTCCTCCATGCCTTGCAAGAAAACGTCGCGCTCGGACGTTATGAGGGGCCCAAGCCCCGAAAAGCATCGTAAGAAGCCCCCATGTCCGACGTCTTCAAGTTCGATCCCGACGCCAAGACCGTCACCTTCCACGGCGACGCGGGGCTGGAGCTGCTCTACGACCTCTTGCTGCGCGCCAAGTTCGGCGACGGCTACGAGAAGCCGCTGCTGATCAGCCCGTGGCTGGCGGCCCTGCTGAACAAGCTGGACAAGGCCCTGCCGGACGACGGCCAGTGGTTCCCCGAAAAGCCCGGCCAGCCGATCTTCGACACCGACGACCTGCTGGCCATGGGCGACGCGGTGATCGAGGAAGGCCACACCGTCGGCTGGTGGACCATGACCGAGGCCGAGCGCCGGGCCTACCTCCGCGACGTCGTCGCCGCGCCCCATCCGCTGACCGACCTGCAGGTCGAATTCATCGAAAACGACATCGACGCGGCGCTGGAACAGGCCCGCAAGCTGGTCGCCGACGCCGACGAGCCGTTGAGCCTGCCGGGACACGGCTGATCCCAGCCGCGCGGCCGCCTACTTCGCCGCGGGCCTAGGTTTTGGGTACCAGAGCGCGTTGACGATCACCCAGCGCTCTCCGAACCGCCCGAGATTGAGGTGGTCGACGAACCAGGGGGTCTCCACACGCGCCACGGCCACGTTGCCGGCGACATCCAATACCCTGACGGTGCGGTCCCACCGATCGCGGGGCGTCTTGAGCGCGCCTTGGCGCGTGAGCTCGGTCAGTTCGTCACGGCTCATGCGTCGCAGGGCTAGG
The DNA here is from genome assembly GCA_936942565.1 of uncultured Caulobacter sp. Classification (GTDB taxonomy): domain Bacteria; phylum Pseudomonadota; class Alphaproteobacteria; order Caulobacterales; family Caulobacteraceae; genus Caulobacter. The sequence continues at coordinate 866 of CAKZJK010000651.1, forward strand.
GTCTCGTCTGGGTCGGGCTTGCCGCGAACGGCGCGCTTGGCGAGGTCCGGGTGCAGGGCGCGGGTGACGCGGGCGACATCGCCTTCCAACTGACCGTCCACATAGTCGTAAGCCACGGCCTCGACCGCCTTCACGGTCGCCGGATCGAGCGCCGGGGGCGCGGCGCTCTGAAGCGCGAGGGCGGCGAGCATGGCGGCGATCACGGGCGTCTCCGATAGGAACAGGGCCGAATCCGCCCGCTTCCCAAGTTGCCTACTAAAAGCGACGCTTGAGTGGCAAGCCGTCGTTCGGCGACCTCTGGCGCCTGGTTTCCAGCCGAGAAGCCAGCGCCATGGCTTGGGACGGTTTCGCCAAAGCCAATCGCCGTCGCGCCTGCTAATTCGATCGCCATGACCCCCTCCCGCAACCTCCTGCTTGGCCTTTTGTGCGGCGTGATCGCCGGAGCCTTCTGGGGCGGGGTGTTCCTGGCGCCGAAGCTGCTGGCCGACTTCACGCCCCTGCAGGCGACGGCGGGGCGGTATCTGGCCTATGGGTTGGCGGCCGCCGTGCTCCTGGTGCCTGGCTGGAAGAGCGTCATGGTCCGGATGGACGGGCGCGACTGGCGCGATCTGCTGCTGCTGAGCCTGCTGGGCAACCTGATCTACTATGTCGGCCTGGCCGTGGCGGTGCAGAGCGCGGGCGTGGCCCTGGCCTCGCTGGTCATCGGTCTCCTGCCCGTCACCATCACGCTGGTCGGCGCCAAGCCGGGAGAGGGGACGCCGCTTCGCCGGCTGATCGCGCCGCTGGCCCTGATCGTCGCCGGCGGGGTCTGCATCAATGTCGACGCCTTCGGAGCCGCCGGGCGCGCCGGCGCGGGGCGGACCCTGGTCGGTCTTGGCGGCGCGCTGCTGGCCCTGGCGGTGTGGACCGCCTACGCCGTCTGGAACGCCCGGCGCCTGGCCGCCACGCCGAAGTTCAACAGCCACGAGTGGTCGCTGCTGACCGGCGTCGCCACCGGCCTTCTGTCGCTGGTGCTAATCGTCCCGGCCTTCGCGCTGGGCGGCAAGGCGCACGTCGCGAGCGCCTGGGGCCTTTTCTGGGGCGTCAGCTTCGCGGTGGCGATCGGCGCGTCGGTGATCGGCAACGGCCTGTGGAACGCCGCCAGCCGCCTCTTGCCGCTGTCGCTGTCGGGCCAACTGATCGTGTTCGAGACGGTGTTCGCGCTGCTCTACGGCTTCCTGCACGAGGGGCGCTGGCCGCGTCCCCTGGAGAGCTTGGCGATCGTGCTGATGCTGGCGGGCGTCCTGTGGTCGGCGCGGCTGCATGGGCCTGACGGGAAAGCCGCGTCGCTTCAAGCCTAAACTCTCGTGTCATCCCGGCCGGAGCGTAGCGGAGAGC
>CAKZJK010000652.1 GCA_936942565.1 uncultured Caulobacter sp.
CTTGGCGGCGTAGGCGGAGGCGGAGAGGAGTGCGGCGGCTTCGCCGGGATCGGCGAGCTTCAGCTTGAAGATGATCCGCAGGATCACTGCCGTTACCGAGACCGGCAGCATCAGCGGGAAGGTGATGCGCCAGAAAGCCTGCCAGGGCGTCGCGCCATCGACGCGGGCGGCTTCCTGCACTTCCTTCGGCATGGCCTGCAGGCCGGCCAGCAGCATGATCAGCATGAAGGGAATATAGGTCCAGGCATCCATAACCATGATCGAGATGCGGGCGATGACCGGCGAGGTGAAGAAAGCCGGCTGTTCCCAGCCGAGATGGCGCATCAGCGTCGCCAGCGGTCCGAACCGGTATTCGCCCAGCGACTTGCCGATCATCCAGGACACGGCGACCGGCGACAGCATGAAGGGCAGCAGGAAGGCGACACGGAAGAATTTGCGCGCCTTTATCTCCGCATTGAGCAACAGCGCCAGGCCGAAGGCGATGGCATATTCGACAACGATCGCCAGGACATAAATGATCATGTTGACGATGGCGTTCCAGAAATAGGGATCGCCCCACATGTGGACGAGATTGTCGGTGCCGTTGAAATGCTGGCCTTCGAAGGCGGAAAGGTTCCAGTCGGTAAACGCGATATAAAGGCCGAAAATGGTCGGGAAGATCACCATGAAAACGGTGAACAGGAAGGCCGGCAACACGAAGAGCAGTTTCTTGCCGCTCTCGCCGCGCGTCATGACCAGCGACACGCCGAGCGCGAGCACCAGAGGACGATCGCATAGAGCACCGGTTGCCAGTTGCTGAAGCCGAACGGGATCTTGCCAGCCTTGAACAGCCCCTCAGCAAGGAAGGAAAGGATCACCAGCGCGCTGGCGGCCCAGAAGATCAGGCGGCCGAGGTTTTTCCGCGACTGCGGAATCTCGTCATCGGTGTTGACCGTGTAGAGCCGATCGATCAGCAGTTCAGAATTCGTCGCCATGCAACCCCAGTCCCGTCACCCGTCTCGGAGATCTTGTATCGCCAATGCCCTTGCGAGACAAGAAAAGGGCTGGCGGCGTATCGCCGTCGCCAGCCCGGTTTTCAACAGCCGATCTTCGGCTCAGAGGCCGAGGGAGGCCTTGTAGAGCGCGACCTGCTTTTCGCGACCGATCTGGTCGGTCAGCTTTTCCCAGGCAGCGGCGATCTTGTCGGCGCCTTCCTGGGCGGTCCGCTGCACATCGGCGTCTGGCCGCTGCTGTACGGCTTCACCATGTGGCTGACGACGGCGATGAACCCGCCGGCCGGCGACCCCATCCAGCAGAAGATCTTCCAGCTGTTCCCGATCATCTTCACCTTCACCCTGTCGCAGTTCGCGGTGGGCCTGGTGATCTACTGGTGCTGGAGCAACGTGCTCACCATCGTCCAGCAGTACGTGATGATGCGCCGCTACAAGGTCGAGAACCCGATCGACCGCATCATCGCGCGTCTGCGGGGCAAAGCCGTAAGCACAACCTGATGAGCGAGGAACCGATCTTCACCCCGCCGCTTTTCAGCGACGAAGAGATCGAGACGGCGCGGGTGTTCTTCGCCCAGCCGGTCTCGTTCATCATGGGCGCGGTGCGCATGGACGCCATGCCCGCGCCGGACCTGCCCGAAGTGGCCTTCGCCGGCCGTTCCAACGTCGGCAAGTCCAGCCTGATCAACGGCCTGGTGAACCAGAAGTACCTGGCCCGGGCCTCGAACGAGCCGGGGCGCACGCGGGAGATCAACTTCTTCCTGCTGGCCGAGCAGGTGCGACTGGTCGACCTGCCCGGCTATGGCTTCGCGCGCGTCTCGCGCTCGATCGCCGACAAGTTCCAGGACCTGGGCCGCGCCTATCTGCGCGGGCGCGCGAACCTGAAGCGCGTCTATGTGCTGATCGACGCCCGCCATGGCCTCAAGAAGGTCGACCTGGAGGCGCTGGATGCTCTGGACGTGGCGGCGGTCAGCTACCAGATCGTCCTGACCAAGTCCGACAAGATCAAGCCGGCCGAGGTCGACAAGGTCGTCGCCGATACCCTGAAGGCCATCGCCAAGCGTCCCGCCGCCTTCCCGCGCGTGCTGGCCACCTCGTCCGAAAAGGGCCTGGGCCTGCCCGAGCTGCGCGCCGAGATCGTGCGGGTCTGCATCGACGAGTGATCGCCGGCGATCGTCGTCCACAGTCTTTCGAACGCCATTAACTTCGCGCTAGGGTTCGACCGCCAGAACCCCGCCTCCCCGTTTTCCAGAAAAGCCTCCCGATCATGAACCGCCACGAACTGAAGACCTGGCCCAAGTACTTCGCCGCCGTCCGCTCCGGCCAGAAGCGCTTCGAGATCCGCCGCAACGACCGCGAATTCAAGGTCGGCGACATCCTGGTGCTGCGCGAGTTCGACCCGTCCACCGACACCTATACCGGCCAGTTCGAGGAGCGGCAGATCACGTTCCTGCTGTCGGAAGAGGACTATGGCGGCGTCATCCACGGCTTCGTGGCCATCGGCTTCGGCGACGTGGCGCCGCATCCGGACGCGGCGGACAACCTGACGCCGGAAGCCCTGGCCGACTGGCACGAGACGGCCGCCTCCAACGCCGCCCTGCGCGCCCAGGAGGCCCGGAAGGTCTCGGAGAGCTACGCCGAGAGCAACATGGGCGTCGCCCGCGACCGTCACGCCGCGGTGGCCGACGCCGCCGAGGCCGGCTTCCACGCGGCCGCGGCGCGGATCGTTCGCAAGGGGTGAGGTGAGGGCCGAAGAGATTCATGATCTCTCGCCTCCCTAGGCCTCGTGCCTAGGGCCCAGTGTTCCGCTGGTTCGTGACGTCCGAAATGAAAGCGGCGGCGCCCCATTCCTCCAGAGAGGTTTGGAGCCACCGCCGACATGGGTCCTGGGCACAAGGCCCAGGAAGGCCGTGATTTTTGGCGCCTCTTAAGCCGCTTCGTGAACCACCGCGGGGAACACGTCGTCCATGCGCAGGTAGGTGATCAGGCGGTTTTCCATCGAGATGATGGCCTGGATGTAGCGCAGTTCGTCGACGCCGACGTCCGGGGCAGGCTGCAGGCTGTCGCGCGGCACGGTGAAGGTCTCCGACACCGCGTCCACCAGGATGCCGGCCAGGCGGTCCTGGCACTCGACCACGACGATGACATGGCGGGTCTCGGGGATGGTGACGCCCAGGCCCAGGCGGTTGCGCAGGTCGATGACCGGCATGATCGCGCCGCGCAGGTTGATGACGCCGCGCAGATAGGCCGGAGCATGAGGGATCGGGGTGGCCGGGGTCCAGCCGCGGATTTCGCGGACGGTCTTCACGTCGATGCAGAATTCCTGCTCGCCGATGCAGAACGAGATCAGCTCCAGAGCAGGCGCGGTGGTGTCGGTCATAAGCGGTCCCCGGGAACAAAGAGCTCATCCCAGGGCCGCGTTTCGACGCGCTCCAGGACACCTTGCCAGATAAGCCCGAGCCGTCTTTAGCAAGCGTTAAGCCAAACCCATCCCGGGCGCGCCTAAATGTCGCGCCGCCCCGGAATGAGTCCTTTTGGGCCAGATCAGCTGGCGGCCTCATTGAGGAAACTAAAATCCCCTCGTCATCCCGGAAGCCTCGAAGAGGCTATCCGGGACCCAGGGGTTGCGAGAGCGCCGCGCGAGCCGCCCCTGGGTCCCGGCTCTACGCTACGCTTCGGCCGGGATGACGAGAGAAAATGGCGTACGCTGATCGAGGCCGCCCCTACGGCTCCGACAGCCCCTCGTCGCCGTCGTCGGCGAGGTTGAACTCGTACCAGACGCCGTTCAGCACGCCGAAGGCGACGGCCAGGCCCAGGCCCAGGATCCAGGTGAAGTACCACATCGGATTGTCTCCTTCGGCTCAGTAGAGGTCGGGATTGGTGGTGAGCGCGCCGGTGGTGCTACGCCCCCACAGCACCTTGTAGACCCAGGCGGTGTAGAGCAGCACCAGCGGCAGGAAGACCACCGTCACCACCAGCATGACGAACAGGGTCAGATGGCTGGACGAGGCGTTCCAGACCGTCAGGCTGGAGCGGGGGTCGAAGCTGCTGGGCAGGATGAACGGGAACATCGACAGGCCGACCGTCCCGATGATCCCGGCGGTCGACAGCGAGGAGCCGCCAAACGCCATCCACGCCTTGTTCCAGCGCATGCCGGCCAGGGCCACGGCCGCGCCGACGAAGCCCAGCACGGGCGCCGTGATCATCCAGCCGTGACGGCCGTAGTTGTCGAGCCAGGCGCCCGGCGCCTTGACCGCGGCCGCGCCGCGCAGCGGGTTGGACGGGCCGGCCGCGTCGGCCAGCCCCTCGATCCGGAAGCCGAGCCCCCCGAAGGCGACCCAGAAGCCGCCGGCCGCGAACAGCACGATGCTGGCCAGGCCCGCGATCTCGCCGATGCGACGGGCGCGCTCGGTCACCGGGCCTTCCTCGCCCTTCACCGTGATCCAGGCCGCGCCGTGCAGCACCAGCATGGCCACCGACAACAGGCCGCACAGCAGCGCGAACGGCGAGAAGAGGCCGATGAAGCTGCCCTCGTAGAAGGCCCGCAGGTCGCCGTCGAGGCGGAAGGGCGCGCCTTGCAGCACGTTGCCCAGGGCCACGCCGAAGCACAGCACCGGCACGAAGCCGCCGACGAACAACGCCCAGTCCCAGAACGACCGCCAGCGGGGATCGGCGCGCTTGGACCGGTACTTGAAGCCTACGGGCCGCAGGATCATGGCCGCCAAGACGGT
>CAKZJK010000653.1 GCA_936942565.1 uncultured Caulobacter sp.
GGTCGTCGGCGGCGCGGGCTTTGATCAGATCAACGGCAACATGGGCGACGACACCGCCCATGGCGGCGATGGAACGGACTGGGTCGTCGGCGGCAAGGATCAGGACCTGCTCTCTGGGGATGCTGGCGACGACGTCGTCTATGGCAATCTGGGCGATGACACCTGTTATGGCGGTGACGGGGCCGACTGGGTGCGTGGCGGCCAGGGCGACGACATCATCGACGGCGGAGCCGGCAATGACTGGATGGCCGGCGATCGCGGCAATGACACCGTCGCCGGCGGCGCGGGAGCCGACATCTTCTACGTCTTCTCGGGCGCGGGGATTGATCGGGTGACCGATTTCTCCAGCGCGCAGGGCGATCGGGTTCTGTTAGACGCCGGTCAGGCCTACACGCTCACCTATTCCAGCGAAGGCGCGGTGATCGACCTTGGCAATGGCGACCAGATGATCCTTGTCGGGGTGACCAACCAGACGTTGGGCGATTGGCTCGCGATCTAATGTCGTCGCGAGACCATCGGCCTTTTCGTGGGCAAACTTCCCGTAACATTGTTGCTTCGCACCGAAGCGCGTCACGTCGCTAAGTCCGCGCGGTGAAGGCTGAAGTTGTTCCGATCACTAGTCAGCCAACGGGGAAGGTTCGCCACTTTTCCGCCAAATTGCATCAACCTTAGGTTTGATATCTACGGATCGCGCTTTTATGGTCCCGGCTAGTGTTTCCAACCTGGGACAATCCCGCTCATGGCCACCATTATCGGCGTCGATACGTCGGAGAATCTGCCGGGCACGTCTGGCGACGATCGCATCGAGGGAAAGGGTGGAGACGATTGGATCTACGGCGGCGACGGCGATGACTGGATCGAGGGCGGCGAGGGCAACGACCGCCTATACGACGACAATGGCGCGGACACCGTATTCGGCGGCGCTGGCGACGACGTTCTCTACTGGAGCGGCGACCAGAAGGCCGACTTGCTCAACGGCGGAAGCGGCGCTGATCGATTTATCTTCGGGAGCGCTTATTACAACTGGAGCAGCACCTCTCCGATCATCGATGTCATCGGCGATTTCGCGGGCGAGAGCGGCGATCGCATCGACCTGTCGTCATTCTATTACGACCCGGGCATCGCATGGAAAGGCGCGATAACCTCGGGCGATTTCAAGCTAGAATACAACGCGCGGTTCGACCTTTCCGTCGCGCCGGAGTTTTCCGGCATTTGGACCTGGACGCAGGGCGATCGCACCTACCTGATCATCGACCACACTTCCATCGGCCTATTCGACAACACCGATATCGTGCTGGCCTTCGACAAGGCCACCGGCGTGACGCCCGACGCCTTGATCATGAGCGGTCCGCTTATCCGGCTTGGCACGAGTGGCGCCGACGTGTGGAGCGGCGGCGCGGGCGCCGACGGCTATTCCGGCGGCGACGGCGACGACCGCCTGTCCGGTGGCGATGGGAATGACCGCCTGTTTGGCTCGAACGGCGCCGACACGCTCGAGGGCGGCGCGGGCGACGACATCCTGCGCGGTGGTCTTGGAAGCGATCTGCTCGACGGCGGCGCGGGCGATGATCAGCTCTACGCCGAGAACGCCGCTTCCCTGGGTGCTTATCACGACACGCTTCTGGGCGGGGAGGGCAGCGACCGTCTCTACGGCGATGGCGCTAGTCTTCTCGACGGCGGTGGCGGTGATGACGCCCTCATGGGCGATGAGGGTGACACGCTGCGGGGCGGGACTGGCTCCGACAATTTGTCCGGGAACGCCCTTTCCATGGATGGCGGCGCCGGAAACGACAGTATCTCCGCCAATCGTGGCGCTCATATCGCCTTGGGCTCGGGAAGCGACTCTCTCACCCTGTATAACAATCTATACATGGTCAGTACGCTCGATCGCGTTGTGATTGACGATTACAAGGCGTCCGAGGACAGCATAATTTTTCGAGATGTTTCGTATGGATCCAATTATGGATCGTCCGTTTTCAGGGGTGATCTGGACAACAAGAACTTCTCCTTGAAGATCGGTGACGCCTTTTCCACTCAGGATTATGGCTATCAATATCTCCAGATCTGGACGTGGTCGAAGCAGGGCTCGACCTACCTGATCTTCGACGCCGACCTGTCCGGCTCTCTGACCGTGACGGACCTTGTGGTCGAATTCACGAACGGCGCCGTGATCGGCGTCGGCGACCTATCCCGAAGCGTTGCCCTGATGACCCCGGAGGGGACCCAGGCGGGTGATGTTTTCACCGGCGGCGCGTCCGATGACCTTTATCACGGCGTGGGTGGCGATGACCGGCTGAGTGGTGGCGCGGGCGCGGATCGGCTGTTCGGCGACGAGGGCGCGGACACGCTAAACGGGGGCGCTGATAACGACACGGTCTCGGGCGGCGCGGGCGGCGATCTGCTGGAAGGCGGAGAGGGCAGCGATAGCCTGTCTGGGGGGCGCGGCACGGATACGGTGCGGGGCGGAGATGGCTCGGACTGGTTGAATGGCGAGGAGCGCGTATGGGGCGCGCTCGCCGACCCCGACTACCTCTATGGCGACGGCGGGAACGACTACGTTGTTGGCGTCGGCCAGCTGAGTGGTGGTGACGGCAATGATGTACTGATCGGGCGCGGCTTCATGTCCGGCGACGCGGGCGACGATGTCTTCAGGGTGGAGGTCAGCTACCTCACCACGAACGAAACCGTCACCGCCATATGGGGGCAGAATACGCTCTGGGGAGGCGAGGGAAACGACGTCCTCACGGGCGGAGAAGACTTCGACAACATCAATGGGAACCAAGGGGACGACGTCGCCTATGGCGGCTGGGGCGACGACTGGGTCGTCGGCGGCAGGGACAACGACCTGCTCTATGGCGACATGGTCTATTCCTACGGAAAAGGCGGGAACGACATCGTCTATGGAAATCTGGGGGACGATACCGTCATTGGCGGCATCGGTGACGACTGGGTACGGGGCGGTCAGGGCAACGATAGTGTCGATGGCGGCGCGGGCAATGATTGGCTGGCCGGCGATCGGGGCTCGGACACCGTAAGCGGCGGCGCGGGCGCCGACCGGTTCTATTTCTTCAGGGGCGCGGGGCGCGATCGCGTGACGGATTTTTCAAGCGCGCAGGGCGATCGAATTGTGCTGGATCCCGGTCAGTCCTACGTCCTGGTCTTCACCGACCAAAGCATGTTCTCCGACCAAGGCGTGTTGATCGACCTTGGCAATGGCGACCAGATGCTGCTTGTCGGCGTGACCAGCCAGACGTTGGGCGACTGGCTCGCGATCTAATGTCGCGGACGACCGGTTAACCGTTTCGCGGGAAAACTTCTCGTTGCATTGTTCACCGTCGGACCGTTCCGCCGGTCGATCTTGTAACGGAGTTGCGCCATGACCCAAGACGCGCCGCTGAGCGATATCGCTTCGCTGGCCGATCGTGGGGGCCTGGAGGGCAACGGCAAGACTTCGTACACGGTCGGTCAGGCCGCGGCTCAGCTCACCCGCGAGTCCAGCGGCTGGGGCGGGGGCTTGGGGATCGCGGCGACGGTCACCTACGCGTTTCGATCCACGGCGCCCGGCTCTCTGCCCTCCGATGTCGAGAGCTTCTCACGCTTCAACGCGTCGCAGATCACGGCCGCCGAGCACGCCCTGCAGGCGTGGTCCGACGTGGCCAGGATCACCTTCACGCGCGTCGGAACCGGAACGAGCGGCGAGGCGGCCTACGCCAACGACGCCGTCATGCTGTTTAGCAACTACTCGCCCACGGCCGACGCCAAAGGCGCGGCCTTCGCCTCCTATCCTGGCAGCCGAAACATCGGGTCCCAAGCGGGCGACGTCTGGGTCAACAGCACGCTTGGCTACAACACCAGCCCCGTTCTCTGGAACTATGGGACCAAGACCCTCGTCCACGAGATCGGCCACGCCATTGGTCTGTCGCATCCAGGCGACTACGACGCCTCCGACACCGCCACGCCGAGCTACGCCTCGAGCGCCGAGTATTTCGAGGATTCGTACCAGTACACGGTCATGAGCTACTTCTCGGGGAGCAACACCGGGGCGTCCCATGGCTCGACCTACGCGGCTGGGCCCATGCTCGACGATATCGCGGCCGCGCAACGCCTGTACGGCGCCAACATGATGACCCGCGCTGGCGACACCACCTACGGCTTCAACGCGACGGCCGAGCGGGACTGGTTCGTGGCCACGGCCAGCAAGGTCCCGATCTTCGCGGCGTGGGACGCGGGCGGCAACGACACCTTCGACTTCTCGGGCTACGCGCGAAGCCAGACGATCGATCTGACGCCAGGCGGCTTCTCCAGCGTCGGCGGGTATACCTACAACGTCGCCATCGCTCAGGGCGTGACGATCGAAAACGCGATCGGAGGCGGCGCCGCGGACATCATCCAGGGCAACGCGGCCGCCAACGTTCTGCAAGGAAACGCCGGATCCGACGCGCTATATGGCGCGCAAGGCCAAGACACGCTCCAGGGCGGAGCGGGCTTGGACACGCTGTGGGGCGGCGACGGCGACGACTCCATATTGGGCGGCGACGATTTCGACCAGATCAACGGCAATGTCGGAGCGGACACCGCCTACGGCGGCCAGGGCGATGACTGGGTCGTCGGCGGCAAGGATAACGACCTGCTCTACGGCGAGAGCGGAGCCGACGTCGTCTACGGCAATCTCGGTGACGACACCGTCGATGGCGGCGGAGGCGCGGATTGGGTGCGGGGTGGCCAGGGCAATGAC
>CAKZJK010000654.1 GCA_936942565.1 uncultured Caulobacter sp.
GGGTGACGGCGCGAACCTTCCCCCCGCCGCCGGCCGAGGCCAGCAACTGGGCGTCGCCGATGACCACGAAGGGCGGACCGTCCTGGCGCAGGGCGCGCCAAGCCTTGGCGATGATCTCGCCGCCGACGCCAGCCGGATCGCCGGCGGTGAGAGCGAGCGGAGGTGTCGTCACCGGGTCTCGATGGTCGCCTGGTTGCGCAGGTCGCGCAGATAGCGCTTGGAGATCAGCGCCAGCTGCTGGCCGCGCAGGCGGTTTTCGATCTGATCGTGGGTCGGCGCGTTGGCGCCGCCCTGGCGCTTGCCGCACACGGCGATCAGGTGAAGGCCGGCGTCCGTGCGGATCGGATCGGAGATCTGGCCGACGTCGAGCTTGTTGGCCGCTTCCTGGAAGGCGGGCGCCAGGTCGGTGATCTCGGCCTCGCCGAGGTCGCCTGCGACCAGCCCGTCCACCTTGCCCGCGACGGCGTCCAGCGTCTGGCAGCTGGTGATCTTCGGCTTCAGGTCCGTCAGCAGCTTGGCGGCGGCGGCGATCTGCGCCTCCGTGGCGTTGGCCGGGAGGGGCGCGGCCACTTGCTTCAGGTCGACGATGGCGGTCTTGGAGCCGGCGCGCTTGTCGCGCAGGTAGATGATGTAGACGCCGTCCTTGACCTGGATCGGACGCGACAGCTGGCCGGGGCGCAGCTGCTCAAGCGCTTCGTCGACCTCGGTCGGCATCTCGCCCTGGCTGACCCAGCCCACGTCGCCGCCGTTGGCCGCGGTGGCGGAGCCGGAGAACTGACGCGCGACGGCCGCGAAGGGCGCGCCTTGCTGCATCTGGGCGATCAGCTGGGTGGCGCCGTTCACGGCGACCTCCATGCCGCCCACGCGGCCGGCGTCGAGGAAGACCTCGCTGATCTGGTACTGCGGCTTGGCCGCCGATTCGGCGAGGCGGCGCTGATAGGCCTTGATCTGGTCCTCGCCGATCCGCAGGCGCGAGCCGTAGCGGCCCTGGATCCAGGACTGCCAGCTGGAGTCGGCCCGCAGCTGGGCGCGCCAGGTGTCCAGGCCGATGCCCTGCTGGACCAGGGACTGCTTCAGCTGGTCGGGCGTCATCTTGTTCGACTGGGCGATGTCGGCGACCTGTTCGTCGACTTCCTTGTCGGTGGAGATGATCGTGATCTTCTGCTGCTTCTCGACGCGACGCAGCTCCTGCATCTGCAGGCGCTCGTCGATCAGGGAGCGCAAGGCTTCCTGCTGGATTTGCGGCAGGTTTTCCTGCGTCGGCTGCATGCCCGAGGTCGCCATCAGCAGGCGCATGCGCTGCATTAGGTCGTAACTGGAAATGATGTCGTCGTTGACGACCGCGGAAACGCTTTCCGAGAGCGGCGCGGGCGCGGCGGGCGCGGCGGGCTGAGGGGCGGCCGCGGGGGCCTCGACCCGCGGCGGCGCGCCAGCTTGTTCCTGGGCCACGGCGAGCGGGGCGAAGCTCGCCGCCGTCAGGGCCAGAATGGACGCGGCGCCGGCCGCGAAAGTCGTCACGCTACGCGCAGACCGCATGGATAGTGTCGTTCCTCTAGGCCCAGCCGCCCCCTTGGGAGCGCGGTCGGTTATCATGGTTTCGAAGGCGGCGCTCGCCGAAGCCGGCGTTTATCCTTTCGGCCGTCGCCCCGAGGCGCGCCAGAGGGCATGCGAGAGACACCCGCACGCCCCCAAGCGCGGTTACTTAGTTCGAGCTGTACCCTGTATCACCCAATGTGGCGAGCGTTAGGCGGAAGACGATCGTTCGATCCGGCTGCAGCCGAAGACCGGTCGCGGTCGAGGCGTAACGGTCTTCCTGTTGGTAGATCACGTCGATGCGGATGCAGTCGTCCGTATAGGCCACGCCCAGGTCGCGGCGACGCCAGACGTCGGCCACCATGTCGCGCTGGCCGAAGGCCGTCACCGACCACTGCTTAGTCAGCTTCAGCTCGCCGCGGGCTTCGAAGTTTTCCTGTTCGTTGCCGTTGGCGTCTAGTTCGTCCTTCAGATACCGGATCGTCCCCCAGCCGCGCTGGGTATAGGCGTCGACGCCGGTCTCGATGCGGTGGATCTCTTGGGTGTCCGCGTCGAGTCGCGTGCGGGCGAAGGCGGTGATCCCTCGGATCGGCGTGACCGTCGCGGAGACGATCCAGTCCGACGACTTGCTCTGAAGGCCCGTGCGGGCCGGCAGCAGCGGGTCGAACTTGGTGCGGAAGCTGCGGCCCACCAGGAGGCTGCCGCCCCGGCCATCGGGCAGGGCGTAGGTCGCGCGGCCGCCCACGTTCAGCCGCTGGCCGCCCTCGTAGAGATCGAAACCAGGCGACTTGTTGGCCTGGAACAGGTTGGTCTCGTCGAACTCCAGCGTCGCGCTGTCTTCATTGTAGAGATAGGTCTTGGTCCCATCCCGCGCGACGACCACCGGCACCCGCGAGCTTTCCGAGCCGGCGGCGATCTGGGCCAGGGGCTCCAGCACCACGCTGCCGCCGTTGGACAACGCCTTGTACAGCGGCAGGCTGAAGTCGACGCCGGCGACGCCGAGCGAGCGGGTGTAGGTCTGCTTGTCGTCGTCGCCGACCGCGGCCGCCGCGGCGGTCAGATACGTCTTGATCGAGTAGGCGTCGGCGCGGGCCTGGGCGAAGGGCGAGACCTTCAGGCCATTGCCGATGATCGTGCTCGTCCGCCAGTCGGCCTTGACGCTGGCGCGGCTGGAATCCACGCCGTCCTGGCCCTTATAGGCGCCCAGATAGTATGGGGCTTCGCCGTATTGCGATTCCGAGCGGTTCAGCATCACGCCGGTGCCTTGAAGGCGCAGCCGGCCGCCCAGGATCGGCGAGTCAGGCTCCCAACGCGTCTCCACCAGCGGACCGATCAGCGGGAAGGCGCCGCTGTTCTCGAAGGCGTTGGCCGTGCCGTTGGCGCTGGTGCCCACGACGCGCAGGCCCTGGACCGAGACCGCCGAGACCGAGAACCACGAACGCTGGGCCTGGCGCGTCGTATAGAGCTGCGAGACCAGCCGGTGGTCGTCGCTCGTGAACAGGCCGCGCTGCTGGTAGACGTCGTTGATCTTGTAGCGGTCGAAGATCAGGGCGTCGGAGGCGCGCTCGGCCGAGAAGCCCCACTTCCACTTTTCGTCGATGTCGAACTTGCCGTTCGCCAGGATGTAGCTGCGGGTCGAGGCCTTACCGAACCGGTCGCCCCGGATGTCGAAGTCCTTGTCGTAGGTGAAGCCGCCGCGCGCCTCGAGCATCCCCGAATAGAAGCGCTTGCGGTAGTTCACGTTCAGGAACGGGTTCACCTTGCTGTTGATCTGCGGGGTGACGACAACGTCCGACGAGGGCGAGATCACATAGAGGTAGGGCTGCTCGTACGAGACGCCGCGGCTCTTGGAATAGGGCGTGATCTTGGGCGCGAGGAAGCCCGAGCTGCGCTTGGCCTGCGGGTCGGGATGCCAGAACAGCGGCATGTAGAGCACCGGCGCGCCCCAGACGCGAATGACCGCGTGCTTGTAGTAGATCAGCTGCCGCTTCTTATCCTGGACGATGCGCTCGGCCTGCACCGACCACGTCGGCGTCGGCTTTTCGGCGCACACCTCGCAAGGGGTGTAGATGGCGCTGTTCAGCTCCTGGATATTGGCGTTGCGGCGCACCGCGGTGGCGGCGGCGACCTTGACGTTCTGGCCGAGACGGGCCGAGAAGTTCCGGGCGAAGCCGGCCTTCATGTCCTCGTCGAGCTCCAGGTGATCGGCGAACTCGGCGGTGCCGTCGGGATTGATCAGCTGGACGTGGCCGTTGGCGACCACCGTGCCGGTCTTGGTGTCGTAGATGACCTCGTCGGCGCGCAGGGTGCGGCCTTGATAGCGCGCCTCGACCGCGCCGCGCGCCGTCATCTTCTGAGCCTGGTCGTCGCGGATCAGCAGGTCGGATTCCAGGTAGTAGCCACTGTCGCCCAGGCCGTCGCCCAGCCCGTTGGGCGTCGGCGCGGGGACGGCGGGAGTCTTTGGAATCGACGCCAGCGGGGTCTGGGCGTGGGACACGCCCGCGCAGGCGAGCGCCAGCCAGGCGCCGCCACCCAAGAGGAAGGCGCGGCCGGCGGACGGCATGCTGGGACGCAGTTCAGTCATGATCGACCTTGGAAGCAATGACTCACCCATCCTCGGTATAGCAAAGCAAAGTGAAGCCCGCCAAAAGCGCCACGATCGGCGGTGTCCAGGCGGCGATGGACGGGGCCAGAACGTCGGCCTTGCCCAAGGTGCTGCACAGCTCGTTGAAGAAAAAGAATCCGAAGCCCAGCGCCACGCCGGAACCCGCCAGGGCCGCCAGGCCGCCCAGGCGCATCAGGCGCAGCGAGAACGCCGCCGCCAGCACCGACATGGCCGAGAAGAGCAGGGGCGTGGCCAGGTCCTGCTGCAGGCGCAGCTTGAACGGAGCCGCCGAGAAACCGGCGTCCTCGGCCCGCTTGATGGTCGCCGGCAGGCGCCACAACGCCACGGCCTGGGGCGTGTTGAAGCGCTCGGAGGCGGTGCGGTCGTCGAGGTTGGAGGGGATCGACAGGCTGTCCGAGCGGATGGCGCCGGCGCCGGGCGTGGCCTCGCGCACGCCGGTCAGGCGCCAGAAGCCCGGTTCAAGCCGCGCCTCGTTGGCCTCGATCCGCCGGGTGAAGTCCATCACGCCCTTCTTGTTCAGCGTATAGACGAACAGCGAGACCCCCCGCAGGCGCACCGAGCCATCGACG
>CAKZJK010000655.1 GCA_936942565.1 uncultured Caulobacter sp.
ACGGATACAGCATGACCTCCAGTTCCCCGGCCGACGCGTTCCTGGCCGAGATCACCGCCCTCTTCGCGCGCCTGGGCGCCTTGCACTATGGCGAGGACGTCACCCAGATGGAGCACGCCTTGCAGACGGCGCATCACGCCAAGCTGGACGGCGCCGCCCCCGCCCTTGTCGCCGCCGCGCTACTGCATGACGTTGGGCACCTGATGCAAAAGATCGGCGAGGACGCCGCCGATCGGGGCATCGACACTCGCCACGAACAGATCGGAGCCGGCTACCTTGCCCGCGCCTTTGCCGCCGAAGTCACCGAGCCGATCCGTCTCCATGTCGCGGCCAAGCGCTATCGCGTCGCGGTGGATCCCGACTACGCCGCCCGCCTCAGCCAGGCCTCGCGGCAAAGTCTGGCGCTGCAGGGCGGCCCCATGAATCCCGACGAGATCAAGGTCTTCCTGGCCGATCCTCACGCCGGCGCCGCGCGGAAGCTTCGCGGCTATGACGAGGCCGGAAAGGATCTGGAGGCGGAAGTCGCCGGTTTCGAGACCTACGCCGATCTGTTGCGCGGGCTCATCGCCGAGGCCGGCAAGCTCTAGACCGGCCGCTCGCCGCGCTCGATCCGCGTCTCGATCTCGGCCAGCACCGGACCCAGTTCGGCGACTGTCTCGATCACGTAGTGCGCGCCGGCCTCTCGCAACGCCTTGGCGGAGGTCGCGACGCGCGCGGCCCGTTCATCGGCGGGTAGCCGGATCAGCGCCTCCAGATCGAGACCAACGCCGTTGCCCGAAGCCGAAAGGCCGATCGTCCACGCGCCGACTTCGAGCCCTTCGGTGATTCCGACCACGGCGTCATCGACCTTGACGCACGCCCGCGCCGGCCAAGCGCCCAGCTCGACCAGGGCTTTCCACATCATGAGGGGCGAAGGACGCCCCTCGACGGTCTCGCCGGCGCAGACCACGACGGCCGGCGCATAGCCTTGGGCCGCCGCCAGCGGCAGGATGTCGGCCATCATCGGGCGCGTGTAGCCGGTGGTGGAGCCGATCCTCACCCCCCGCGCGCGCAGATCCGCGACCAAGGCCGCCGCGCCCGGTATAAGGGTCGCGCATCCCTTCGCGGCCGCGCGCATCTTCGGTTCGACGGCGTCGTGTAGGCGATCGACGTCGGTTTCGTCGCTCGCGTGGCCGTGGCGCGCGCGCCAGGCCTCGGCGACACGCGGCATCGCCAGCAGGGCCCGGACGTGATCGCGTTTGGCGCGCCCCATGTCGGCTCGCGCCTCGATTTCGGTGATCTCGACACCAGCCTCGGCGAACACCTCACGCAGGGCTAGGACCGGCGCGCGGCAGCCGAAGTCGATCATCGTGCCGGCCCAGTCGAAGACGATGGCTTGGATGGGGCTCACGCGAAGACTCCTTGGATAACGGTTTCGGCGAGCCCGAAGGCGGTCGAGGCCGCCCGTGACCACGACGAGGCGCACGCCCGGCAGGGGCGCCTCGACAAGACTGTGTCCGGCGGCCGAGGCGTAGGTCCCCGTCCAACGCTCGAGCACCGGCGGCGGCGCCTGGCCGAACACCTGGACGAACTCGTCCAGGATCAGGGCGTCGACATCCTCGCGAGCGAAAGGATCGGGCGTCGGCGCGTAGTGATGGCTATCGCCGACCACCAGCGAGCCGTCGGCGCTTTGGACCACGATCAGGTGCACGCCGTGCGCCAAATGCGCCGCCTGCTCGGCGTCGAGACGGGCGCGCAGAGCTCGCGCCTCCGGCAACGCCGCGTAGCCGAGATATCGGACAAGGCCGAGGTCGGACATGACCGGCGTCGGCAAGCGCCAACCCGGATCGGCCAAACGCAGCATCTGCAGCTTGCAGCGGGTGACGCCCGCGCGGGCGAAGATGTCTGGAAACAAGGTGACGAGGTCGTCTCCCGGGCAGACCACGATGGCGTCGGCTTGGATGGGCCCCGCCGACGTCTCCAGTCGTCCGGTCTCGACGCCGCGGACAGCCACGCCCCGAAGGAAGGTGACGCCATGCGCGGCCTCGAGCCAAGCCGCGAGCCGGGGGATCGCGGTGCGCGACTCCACGCGCAGATCGACGCCGCTCGTCAAGCCGCCCAGAACCTGTCCTCGCGTGGGCAGCCGGTCGCCAAGCGCCTCGGCGTCTCGCCAGGCGCAGCCCTCGGCCATCTCGGTTTCCAGAAAGGCCTCCAGCACCGCCTTGGCCTCTGGCCGTCGAGCGATCATGGTCAGCCCGCGCTGGAGAATCTCGATGCCGGCCGGCTCGGCGACCTCGCGCCAAATCTCGGCCGAGCGCCGCGCGTGGCTCCAGACCGCGCCGCGCTCCTGGCCCGTCACGGTCACGAAGCCGAAATTGCGCACCGACGCGCCGTTGGCTTGGGCGTCACGGTCGACCACGACGACGCGCTTGCCCAGCCGCGCCGCGGCCAGGGCGTGGGCCAGACCGACAATGCCGGCGCCCAGGACGGCCAGATCGAAACCCTGCTTCAAGACAAACCTTTCCTCAACGCGGCGCATCCTCGGCCACCAAATGCAGCAGCACGCGCTTCTCCAGCGCCAGCAGCGCGCCGGCGCCGTTCGTCCGCATCACCAGCCCCTCGCCCAGCGGCGCGGCCGCGTCGCGCACCGCCATCGCCAGGCGCTGGAATTCCGTCGCCGCCTCGCCATCCACGCCATGCAGCGCGCACAGCTGCCGCCAGTCGAACACGAAGCCATCCAGAAGTTGAATAAAAAGCCCGGCGCGCCGACGCGCTTCCGGACTGTCGACGGCGAGCGCCAGTTCGCCCTTCAGGTCTTCGAGCAGCCACTGGACCTCGGCGGCCGGCATGATCGGCGAGCGTTGATTGATCTCGGTCAGCAGTGGATGGCTGGCTTTGGGATCCCAGCTCACCGTACGCCACTGATCACGCGACGGCGCGGGCGCATGGACAAACCGCCAGAACCCGGCCGTGCCCGTCGTATCCGCGACCAGATGCACTCGCGCGCCGCTAGCGTTGTTCTCCACGTGGTGGCGACGCCAGTTGTCGAAGACCCAAGCCTCGCCAGCGCCCATGTGCACGGTCTCGCCATCGCAATGGAAGCGGACTTCCGGCCAGGTGAAGACCGGTATGTGCAGTCGCACGCGGGTGTGCCAGTGGTAGTTGATGTCGGCGTGCTCTGGCACGCTCGCGCCTGGCGCCAGGCACATCAGGCGCGAACGGCTCCAGACGACGCCGAAACCCGCGAGCGCCTGCTTCAGGTAGGGCATGGACTCCAGCCAAGGCGTCGGCGCCATGCACCCTTGCACCCCGTCGTTCTCTCCGCCGCCGGCGGTGATCAGCCGGACGGCGCTGTTGCCCGGCGCCCGATCCGGATGCTCGACCCAGGCCTCGGGTGGCAGCGCCGCGACCTCGGCGCGCAGTCGCTCCACATCGAACAGCAAGGGCAGTTGAAAGAAGGGCCTGGAAAGCCGCATGGATCAGACGGTCCCCTTCACCACGTCGCCCAGCGCCGCGCGCAAAGGGTCAAGCCACGGCGCATAGTGCTTCCATTGCTCCAGGCCGTCGCGTCCTATGGGCTGGCGGACCTGTTCGGAACTGGGCGTGCGGATGCCCCGGCGGGTCTCGTGAAAGCGTAGGCAGGACGCCTCGAACGGCAATTGGCAATGATCGAGCATGCGCCGCGTGGCGCGTTCCAGGTCCTCGACCACGTCCTCATAGTGGACACGCAGCACGCGCCCCGGCAGCACGGCGTCCCAGTGGCGCATCAGGTCGAGATAGATCCGGTAGTGGCTGGCGATATCCTCCAGGCCGTAACTGAATTCCTGGTTGGTCGTCCCGAACAGCTGCTTGAAGTTGCTGAAGCCGCAAGCCATCGGCTCGCGCCGCGCGTCGATGATCGTGGCGCGCGGGAGGATCAGTTGGATCAATCCGATATGCCAGAAGTTGTTGGGCATCTTGTCGATGAAGAACGGCCGCCCCAGCCGGCGATAGGCGCGAGTCTCGTCCAGGAAACGCGTTCCGAGCGCCCTCGCCTCTCCTTCGGTCAGGTCCAGCAGGGCCGTGGGGGTCTCTGGCAGGCCACAGTCAGGATCAAGGCCGCAAAGCTCGCCGGCGTGGCGGCCGATCTCGGTCAGTTCGTGCGTGCCCTCGACCTGGGAATGTGACGCCAGGATCTGCTCGATCAGCGTGGAGCCCGAGCGCGGCAGGCCCAGAACGAAGATCGGCGCGGCGCTGTCCATGCCCCAGCCAGCGCGGTCGGTGAACACCTCCGCCGTCAGGACCTCCTTCAGCCGCTCGGCGTGGCGTTCGGCGACGTCGCGCCGATAGCGGCTAGACGCGCGGCGCAGAGCGTTACCCTGTTCGTAGCACCTCCACGACGCCGCGTAGTCGCCCTGGTCCTCCAGCGCCTTGCCCAGGGCGAAGCGGAGATAGACCCGATCCATGTCGGCGAGCCCGGGCTTCGCCTCGGCGGCGCGCATGCGAGCAATATCGTCGTCGGAGAAGCGATGGGTCTTCAGGTTGGCCAGGCTGAACCAGGCGACGCCATGGTCCGGACGGGCGGACAGGGCGGCTCGGTAGTCGCCGATCGCCTCCGCCCCGCGCCCCATGGCCTTCAAGGCGTTGGCTCGCCACAGCCGAAGATCGGCGATCTCGTCCGCCGACGCGCATGGTCCCGCCAACAAGCGCGCATAGAGATCGATCACCGGCTCGAAATCGCCGAGGCCCAGGCAGGCGGCCCCAAGGAG
>CAKZJK010000656.1 GCA_936942565.1 uncultured Caulobacter sp.
ACTCCGCGATGCCGGCCAGATCCACGGCCCGTCGCCCGTTCTGCGCGTGGACGACCTGGTGGCCTAGCTGCTCGAGAATGGCGCGGAGCATCGCCGCGTTCAGCGCGTCGTCCTCGGCGATCAGCACGCGCATGGCGCGCGGCGCCCCCAGCGGGTCGGCGGACGCAGAGGTCTCCTGAGGGCCGCGCTCGGCCAGCGGGTCGAAGGGCAGGCGCAGGGTGAAGCAGCTGCCGACGCCCATGGCGCTGCTAGCCTCCAGGGCGCCGCCCATCAGCCGCGACAGCTGACGCGACAACGACAGGCCAAGACCCGCGCCGTTGACGCCCGCGCCTGTGCGCTCCACGCGGCGGAACGGCTCGAAGGCCAGCTCCAGCTCCTCGGGAGTCAGGCCAGGACCGGTGTCGGCGACCTCGACCGCCACGTGGTCATCGCGCAACTCCAGCCGAACCTCGATCCGGCCGCGCACGGTGTACTTGACCGCGTTGCCCAGCAGGTTGGACATGATCTGGCGGGTGCGCAGGGGGTCGGCGACCGTCGCCCCGCGATCGCGTCCCAGCAACATGGGGTCGATATGGATCGAGAGCTCCAGACCCTTGGCGCCGGCGTGCGGCTTTTCCAGGAGGACAAGGTCCTGGATCAGGCGGACGGGATCGAAGGCTTGCCGTTCGACCTGAAGGCGGCCCGACTCCGCCGTCTCGGAATCGAGCGTGGCGTTCAGCACCGAGATCAGGTCCTGCGCGGCGTCCAGCGCGGCGTTCAGCTGCTCGCGCGAGGGCGCGGCGCGCCCGCCACGACCCGCCGCGGCGGCCAGGACGTGGGTGACGCCGGTCAGGCCGTTGCGGATTTCGTGGCTGAGCGTGGCGACGATATCGGACTTCGATCGCGCCGTGCGTTCGGCCGCCTCGAGCACGCGCAGACGCTCGCCCACCATCCGCTCGTGGACGACCGAGAGGTCGTGCTGGCGGCGCAGGGTGCGGTTGTGGATCAGGGCCAAGGCCAGGGCCAGGGCCGTGGCGCCCCATGTCAGCTCCGCGCCCGAGTGCGGCGTGCGACCCGTGAACTGGGCGATCAACGGCCCGGCGGCGGCGAGGGGCGCGACGATCAGCAGGGCGGGCAGATAGGGCGCGGAGAAGAAGGCGCACAGGACCGCGCCCGCGGTGGCCAGCATCAGCAGCGTCTCGCGCGCCGGCCCGGCGCCGACGGCGAAGGCCGATATCTGGGCGACGGCGAGCGCCCAGAGCACGCCGCAGGCCACGTGGATGCGAGCTCGGCGTCCCAGGTCCCGCGACGTGTCGTCGCGCAGCCAGTTAACGGCCAGATAGAACGCGCCCCAATTGATCGCGAAAATCGCGAAGCTGGCGGTCATCCAGATGCTGTTGGCGGCGAAGGAGGCCACCCAGACGAACAGCGGCAAGCTGACGGCGAAAACCCCCAGGGCGTAAGGCAGCAGAGCGGCTTGAGCATCGAGAGCCTTGGCCAACCGCGCCCTTCCGATGGGATCTTCGTCATGGCGGTGCTCGGCGAGCAAAGGCGCGTTCCTCGTAATGGGCCGGGCACCTTAGGCGCGCGTCCTTTGCTCGGCGTTACGGCACATCGTTAATCGCTGGCGTCGCGGCGCAAACAATCGTTAAGCCTAACAACTGATGATCGTGACTCGCGAACCGTTCCGCCAAGGAGCGCTCGCCGAGGTTTCGACACCTAAACCCCCGGTCCGGACGGGCGAGCCATGGCCACGACGCGCGCAGCACTGACCGAAGCCGACATCCGGATGCTCGTGAAGGGCTCGACCGCTGACGAACGGGCGCTGGCCGCCCACAAGCTGTGCCGCAAGATCGATCGCGCCGGGCTTGGCGAGGAGGATCGCCAGGTCGCCCACGACATCCTGCGGGTCATGGCCGCCGACGCCGCCGAGCTGGTGCGTCGGGCCATGGCGGTGACGCTGAAGAATTCCAACCTCCTGCCGCACGATGTCGCCATGCGCCTGGCGCGCGACGTGGAGTCGGTCAGCCTGCCGATCATCAGCTTCTCGCCGGTCTTCACCGACGCGGATCTCGCCGAGATCGTCCGCGTCGGAGGACCCGCGCGTCAGCTGGCGGTGGCCAAGCGTCCCAAGCTCTCCAGCCGGATCACCGCTCAGCTGGTCGAGGAAGCGGGCGAGGAGGTCGTCGCCACCGCCTGCGCCAATGACAACGCTCGCTTTTCCGAGGTCTCGCTGAAGAAGGCGCTGTCGCGCTTCGCCAAGTCCGAGCAGGTGCTGCAAGCCGTGGCCTATCGCGCCACCCTGCCGCTGGCGGTGGCCGAGCGCCTGATCGACATGGTCGGCGACCAGTTGCGCGACCACATCCTCACCCACCACGCGCTGTCGGCCGAACTGACGCTGGAACTGATCGTCGACGCCAAGGAGCGGGCCACGATCGATCTGGTGGACCAGGCCGGGCGAACCGCGGATCCCAAAGCCTTTGTCGCGCATCTGAACAGCGTCGGGCGCCTGTCGCCCTCGCTGCTGTTGCGGGCGCTGGCGCATGGGCACATGACCTTCTTCGAGTGGGGCGTGGCCGAGCTGGCCGGCGTTCCGCATCACCGCGCCTGGCTGATGATTCATGACGCCGGCCCGCTGGGGCTGAAGGCCATCTGCGAGCGCGCGGGCCTGCCGGCGCGCCTTCACTCGGCGTTCCGGGCGGGCGTCGACGCCTTCCATGGCCTGGAACTCGACGGCGGCGATCATGATCGCGAGCGGTTCCAGGAGCACATGATCCAGCGCTTCCTGACCTCGTCGCACACGGCGACGCGCGACGACACCGACTACCTGTTGGAGCGCATGGATCGCAGCGCCGAACGGCGACGATCCGCCTCGGCCTGATTTCGAACAATCGTTCGAACTGGGGCTGGCGGCCATGCGCCGCTGGCGCCAAACTGCTGGAATGTCCGACTCTTCCGAGGGCGCGATCCGCCCGGCCGCGACCATACTCTTGCTTCGAGACGCGCCGGATTTCGAAGTCCTGATGGTCAAGCGCCACCATCAGATCGACTTCGCCGCCGGCGCGCTCGTCTTCCCGGGCGGCAAGAGCCACCAGGGCGACAGCGATCCCCGCTGGCGCGACCACGCGCTGGGCTTCGACGCGGTCGAGGCCGATGACGCCGCCTTGAGGATCGCCGCCCTGCGCGAGGCTTACGAGGAGGCCGGAGTTCTGCTGGCGCGCGATCGCGACGGCGCCTTCTACGCGGGCGAGGCGGCCAAGGACATCCGAGCGGCGGTGGCCGAGGACAAGGTGTCGTTCATCGACGTGGTGGCGGATCTGGGCCTAAGCCTCGACCTGTCGGCTCTGACGGTCTTCGCCCGGTGGATCACCCCGAAGCTGATGCCCAAGCGCTTCGACACCTGGTTCTATGTCGCCCACGCGCCGCTGGCCCAGCAGGCGATCTGCGATGGTCACGAGGCGGTGGACGCCGAATGGATCGCGCCGCGCCGAGCCCTGGAGCTGGCCGCTTCGGGCGAGCGCAAGGTGATCTTCCCCACGCGCATGAACCTGCGACTGCTCGCCGAGAGCGCCAGCCCCGCCGACGCGCTCGTGCGGGCGGCCGAACGCGCGCTCGTCACCGTCGAGCCATGGGTGGATGGCGAGGTGCTGCGCATTCCGCCCGAGGCGGGCTACGGCGCCGTGACCGAGCCTCTGTCCGCTCTTTAGTTGGCTATCGCCGGACCCGCCGCGTTGGACCAGGCCACGATCTGACCCAGAACCTGGGCCACGGCCTTGTCATAGGCCGGCACGATGGCCGAGACGCGGTTGTCGGTCGCCTTTACCCGGGCCTCGAAGACCTGGTCGCCGACGAGAGCCCGGTCGCTATTGCGGTTCAGGACACCGCGCACGCGGACCACGACTTCCGGCGCGGCCTTGGGGCCGTTGACGTAGTCCGTCTCGAAGGTCCGCACGTCGAGGCGCAGGACAAGATCGGCCTTGGCCAC
This sequence comes from uncultured Caulobacter sp., assembly GCA_936942565.1. GTDB lineage: Bacteria > Pseudomonadota > Alphaproteobacteria > Caulobacterales > Caulobacteraceae > Caulobacter. The sequence goes on from CAKZJK010000656.1 coordinate 3,965, forward strand.
CTCGCCGCGACCGATCAAGCGAGCGCGGCCAGGATCGTTCTCGAACGCCCGGGCCACGGCTTCCTCGAACAGCACGAAGGCTGGCGAAACCCAGCGGGCGTCGGCGATATAGGCGATCTTGCCCTCGCTGACGGTCATGATCCGGTCGCTCGCGGCGGCGCGGGTGAAGGTCGAGGGCGACTTTAGCACGCCGAACATGGCGCCGGGCGGCCCCTTTGGAGCGCTGATCTCGGCGTCGCCGAAGCGATAGAGGCCGACGGGCTTGGTCTTCGGGAAGAGGCTGATGCAGGCGGACAGACCCATGGCCAGGGCCGCGACCGCCGTGAGGCGAGCGATGTTGCGGATCGGGCTCATGGTTTGACCTCCACTTCCTTGGCGGGCGCCTTGCTGATGGCGCCGCGCGGGTTCTGTTCGACGTCGCCGACAAGTCGGTCCAGCGACTCGGCGGCCGATTGCAGGGTGACGATGGCCGCCGACAGCTGGGGCAGGCCGGTGGTGGCGAAGTCGCTGGTCGGGCCCTCTAGCTTACCGACCATGCCGCGCGCGTCCTTGGCGGCGGCCTTCAGCTCGGCGGCGGCGTCGCCCAGTTCCTTCAGCGTGCGCTTGGCGTCGCCGTTGACCACGCCATTGGCGCTATTGGCCAGCTCGCTGATCGATTGCGCGGTCTGGTCGATGCTCTGCAGCGCCTTCTGGGCGTCGGCGATGACCTCCTTGCGCTCGCGCATCTCGGCCGTCACGGCCTGAACGTCACCGAGCGCCGCGCTGAAGGTCTTGATGTTCTTGTCGGAGAGCACGCGATTGACGCGGTCCAGCGCCTCGATCGTCCGGGTCAGCACCGTGCCGCCGCCTTCCAGAAGGTCGGAGAGGGCGCTGCGCTGGCTACGCAGCACGGGCACGCGGCCGCCTTTGACGGTGTCCTTCAGGAGTTCCTTGTTCGGCGAACCGGCGGTGATCTGGATGTAGTTCACGCCGGTGATGCCCTGCGGCTCCAGCGTGGCGTAGCTGTCGACCTTGATCGGCACGTCCGAGGTCACGCGGATGCGGGCGATCACGCGGTTGGGGTCGCTCTTGTCCAGCTCGATGCGGGTGACCTCGCCGACCTTGATGCCGTTGAAGTGCGCCTCGCCGCCCTGCGACAGGCCGCGAACGGGGCCCACGAATAGGACATCGTAGAGGTCGTAGTCGCGATTGAAGCTGATCTTGGCCAGCCAGACGGCGAAGACGATCAGCCCCATGAAAAGGGCCAGCGTGATCGCGCCGACCACCGCGTAGTTGGCGTTTCTTTCCATCAGTCGGTCCTCGCCTCGGCCAGGGACTCGGCGGACGCGGCGGCGCGTCCTCGCGGGCCCAGGAAGTATTTCTTGATCCAGGGATGATCCGAACGCTCCAGTTCGTGAACCGGCGCCACGGCGACCACCTTCTTGTCGGCCAGCACGGCGACGCGGTCGGTGATGGCGTAGAGGCTGTCGAGATCGTGGGTGATCATAAAGACGGTCAGGTCCAGGCTCTCGGAGAGGTCCTTGATCAGCTCGTCGAACGCCGCGGATCGGGTCGAGGCCGGCGGTCGGCTCGTCCAGGAACAGCAGCTCCGGATCCATGGCCAGGGCGCGCGCCAGCCCGGCGCGCTTGCGCATGCCCCCCGACAGCTCGGCCGGCTTCAGCAGCGCGGCGTGGGCGGGCAGGCCCACCATCGCGATCTTCAGGTCGGCGATCTCGTCGATCTCACGGCGAGGCAGGCGGGTGTGCTCGTGCAGCGGCGCGGCGACGTTCTCGCGCACCGTCAGGTTCGAGAACAGGGCGCCCTGCTGGAACAGCACGCCCCACCGACGCTCGATCGACGACCAGCGGCGGCGCGAGGCCGTGCGCATGTCGCCGCCGAACAGCCGCACATGGCCGCCGTCCGGCGCCTTGAGGCCGATGATGGTGTTGAGGAGGACCGACTTGCCGGTGCCTGAGCCGCCAACCACGCCCAGCACCTCGCCGCGCTCGACCTTCAGATCCAGTCCATCGTGCACGACCCGCTCGCCGAAGCGGGACACCAGGCCGCGCACCTCGATCGGAAAGGTCTCGCTGTCGGCCGTGTCGACGGCGGCGGTCTCGGGCGCCGGGGCGGAGCCGCTCATATGTCCAGCTCCATGTAGAGCAGGGCGAACACAGCGTCGATCAGGATGATGGCGAAGATGGCGTGGACGACCGCGGCGGTGACCCTACGGCCCAGCGCCTCGACGTCCTGGCCGACCTCCATGCCCTGGCGGCAGCCGATCGCGGCGATCACCGTGGCCATGACCGGAGCCTTGGAGAGGCCGATCCAGAAATGGGTGGCGCCGACATTGTCGACGATCCGCTGCAGGAAGAACGCGGGCGAGAGGTCCAGCACCATCCAGACCACGAGCATGCCGCCCGCCAGGCCCGCGATCGTGGCCACGAAGGTCAGGATCGGAATGGTGAACAGCAAGGCGGCGAACCGCGGCAGCACGAGCGCCTCGTAAGGGTCGACGCCCATGACCTGCATGGCGTCGATCTCCTGGTTCATCTTCATCGAGCCGATCTCGGCGGCGAAGCTGGACGCCGAGCGGCCGGCCAGGAGGATCGCCGTGATCAGGATGTTGAACTCGCGCATCACCGAGATGCCAATCAGCTCGACCGCGTAAACTTGCGCGCCGAACTCGGTGAGCATGTTGGCGCCCAACAGAGCCACCACCGCCCCGATGAAGAAGGTCGTGGTCGCCACGATCGGCATGGCGTCGAGACCCGCGCGCTCGCACAGGGCGACGATGGGCGCCCAGCGGATGCGTTTGGGATTGACGAGGCTCCGCCACAGAGCGGTGAGCAGGTGGCCCAGAAAGACCATCGTGCTGTAGCCGTCGGAGAACAGGCCGAAGACGCCGCGACCGATCCGTTCCAGCAGGGCCTTGAAGCCCCCGGGGCGTACGGTCGGCTCGGTCTGGACCTTGATGGCGGCCGAAACCAGTTCCAGCAGGCGCAGGACGCCTGGGCGGGCTTCGACGTCCTCTCTTTTCATATCGTCGCCAGCGGCGCGCAGGATCGCGTAGGCGCCCGCAGTGTCGCAGCGATTGACGCCGGTCAGATCGAAGGCGGGGTTGTTCAACCCGTCCAGGGCCTTGGCCAGACGCAAGCCCGCGTCGAACAGCCCGCGGGCGGTCCAGTCCCCCGACAGCACCGCCGTCGCGCGGCCATCCTGTTCGGCCAAGGTGAAGTCCGCAGGAAGCGCCATGAGGTCCTTGAGATATGCTCTCGGTTATATCCAAGCCCCGCCATGGACCTGACAAGTGCAAAACGCGCCAAAGCGCAGCTTGTTTCGATGCGATGTGACGCCGAGGCGTCCGCGGTGTGAAAAGTGGGTGAAGTTCGGGCTGTGGATTTAACTTCGGTTAAGACATTGGGCGCAGCAACGAGCTCAATCCAAAACATGAACTAGAGTTCGGAGTAAGGGCATGGGCGCGGACGCGAAGCTGGATCAGCGGATGGCCTTCATGCGGTTCGACGCGGGCGCGCGTTCCGCGCTGCGCGCCGTTCAGCCGGTGATCGACGCGGAGATCGGAACCGCGCTCGGGCAATTCTACGATCAGGTTCGCGCCTTTCCCGAGACGCGCGGCAAGTTCCGCGACGAAGCCCACATCGCCGCCGCCCAAAGCGCCCAGGCGAAGCACTGGGGGCGTATCGCTCGCGCGGACTATGACGACAGCTATGTCAGCGACGTGGAGCGGATCGGTCGCGCTCACGTCCGCGTCGAGCTCGAGCCGCGTTGGTACATCGGCGGCTACGCGGTCGTCGCCGAGGAGCTGATCCGCGCGGTGATCACCAAGCGCGCCAAGGGCCTATTCAACGCCGGCAAGTCCGACAAGGAGCTCGCGGACGGCCTGTCCGCCATGGTCAAGGCCATCTTCCTGGACATGGACTTGGCCATCTCGAGCTATATCGCCTTCATGGACGAACAGCGCCAGGCGCTGGAGGCCGAGCGCGAGGCCGGTCAGCGTCGCCAGGCCGAAGCGGTCAAGGCCCTGGGCGTGGCGCTGTCACGGCTGGCGGAGGGCGATCTTTCGACGCGGGTCGAGGGCGACCTCTCGTCCGAGTTCCAGAGCCTGAAGGCCGACTTCGAGAAGGCCGTGGGATCGCTGGACGCG
>CAKZJK010000657.1 GCA_936942565.1 uncultured Caulobacter sp.
CGGTCCCGGGTCTGCGCTTCGCTACGCCCGGGATGACAGCCTTTATCGAGGGCGCGAGATGATCGCCGACCTCACCCGCACGCTCCCCGACCTCCTCGCCGCCGAGCGCGCGCGGTTCACGGCCGAGCATCCGCGCTCGGTCGCCATGGCCAAGGCGACGTCGGCGCACTGGCGCGGCGGGGCGCCGATGCACTGGATGAATGACTGGGCCAGTCCGTCGCCGATCTTCGCTGCTCAAGGCGTGGGCGCGCAGATCACCGACGTCGACGGCAAGCTTTATGACGACTTCTGCCTGGGCGACACGCCGTCGATGTTCGGTCACGGCGACCCGTCGGTCGCGGCGGCGGTCTCCGACCAAATCAAGCGCGGCGCCGGCTTCATGCTGCCGACGCCTTCGGCCGCCATCGTCGGCAAGCTGCTGGCCGAGCGCTTCGGCCTGCCGCTGTGGCAGACGGCGACCACGGCCAGCGACGCCAACCGCGCGGCGATCCGCTGGGCGCGCGCGGTCACCGGCCGGCCGGTGATCCTGGTGTTCGACGGCTGCTACCACGGCATGGTCGATGACGCCTTCGTGGTGCTGAAGGACGGCGCCCAAGGGACAAGTCGAGTGATGAAGCCGGGCCTGCTGGGCCAGGTCCACGACCTGACCGCGACCACTTGGGTCGTCCCGTTCAACGACCTCGCCGCGCTGGAGAACGCGCTTGCCTCCGACCAGGTCGCCGCCGTCCTGGCCGAGCCGGTGATGACCAACTGCGGCATGATCCTGCCCGAGCCCGGCTTCCATCAGGCGTTGCGCCAACTGACCCGCGACGCCGGGACCCTGCTGATCATCGACGAGACCCACACGATCTCGACCGGCCCGGGCGGCTACATCCGCGCCCATGGCCTGGAGCCGGACGTCTTCGTGCTGGGTAAGGCCATCGCCGGCGGGGTGCCGGCGGCGGTGTGGGGCGTGACCGCCGAACTCTCGGCGCGGATGGACGAAGCCCAGGCGCGGATCGGCCCCGGCCAGTCCGGCATCGGCACGACCCTGTCGGGCAACGCGCTGGCCATGGCCGCCATGCGGGCCATGCTCACCGAGGTGATGACCGACGCCGCCTATGCGAAGATGCTGGCCGGCGCCGAGCGGCTGGTGACGGGGCTGAAGGGCGTGATCGCGGCGCGCGAGCTGCCCTGGTCCGTCGTCCATGTCGGGGCGCGGGTGGAGCTGGTTTTCGCCGATCCGCCGCCCAGGAACGCCGCCCAGATGCGGAAAGTGCTGGACCATCAGGCCGTGGAAGCGCTGCATTTGTGGCTGATCAACCGAGGGGTGCTGATCGCGCCCTTTCACAACATGATGCTGGTCTCTCCCGTCACCCACGACGCGGCGATCGACCGGCTGGTCGCGGCCGTCGATGGCTTCGCGGTCGAGGTGGGGAACGCATGAGCGCAGTCGCAGACATCCAGGAATGCCGGGACTTCCTGGCCGCCAACCCTCAGGTGCGGTTCGTGGAGGTGTTCTTCACCAGCATGACCGGCGTGCCGCGCGGCAAGCGGCTGCGGGTGCATGAGCTGGAGGCGATCTACGAATACGGCCGTTTCCTGCCGGGCTCGATCCTGGTGGTCGACACCACCGGCGCCGACTGCGAGGACACGGGGCTAGTCTGGGAAGACGGCGACGCCGACCGCCGCGCGCGGCCCGTGCCCGGCACCCTGACCCTGGCGCCGTGGCTGGGCCCCGACGTCGCGCAGGTGATGCTGTCGCTGTACGAGCTGGACGGGACGCCCAACGACCTCGACCCTCGCCACGTGCTGCAGCGGGTGCTGGACCGCTACGCCGCCGATGGCCTGACCCCCGTCGCGGCCTGCGAACTGGAATACTATCTCGTCGACCTGCAGCGCGGTCCGCGCGGCGAGCTTCTGCCCGCCAAGTCGGCCCTGACCGGGCAGGCGCCCACGGGGATCCAAGTCTACGGCCTGCCGGAGCTGGAGGCCCACGCCCCATTCCTGCGCGAACTGTGGGACACGGCCGATGCGATCGGCGTGCCGCTGGAAGGCGCGATCTCGGAGTTCGCCCCGGGCCAGGTCGAGCTGACCCTGATGCACAAGCCGAACGCCCTGCGCGCGGCCGACGACGCGGTGCTCTACAAGCGCGCCGCCAAGGGCGTGGCCCTACGCCACGGCTGCGAGGCGACCTTCATGGCCAAGCCGTGGAGCGACCGGGCCGGCAACGGCTTCCACGTCCATCTCAGCGTCAATGACGCGGCCGGGAACAACCTCTGCGCCAGCGAGGACCTCGAGGGCTCGGACCTGCTCAAGCAGGCGATCGGCGGCATGAAGGCGCTGCTGGGCGAGGGCATGGCGATCCTGGCGCCCAACGCCAACAGCTATCGGCGCTTCAAGGCCAACAGCTACGCGCCGGTCGCGCCGACCTGGGGCGTCAACAACCGCACCGTATCCTTGCGCGTGCCGGCCGGTCCGCCCAAGACCCGCCACGTCGAGCACCGCGTCGCCGGCGCCGACGCCAATCCGTATCTGGTGCTGGCCGTGCTGCTGGCCAGCGCCCACCACGGCATCACCAACAAGCTCGATCCCGGCGCGGCCGTGGTCGGCGACGGCTACGCGGCCGCGGCCAAGGAGAACATCCGCCTGCCGAGCAACTGGTTCGCGGCGGTCGACCTCTTCGAGCGGTCGACCGTGCTGCGCGACTACCTGGGCGATCGTTTCGTGGACATGTTCGTGTCGGTGAAGCGCACGGAACAGGCGCGTTTCTTCGAGGTGGTCACCGAACTCGATTTCGATTGGTACCTG
>CAKZJK010000658.1 GCA_936942565.1 uncultured Caulobacter sp.
GGGGGAGCATCTCGTTTCCTTGCCTCCCCTGCCTTCAACTGACACCGCGCACGCCGTTCACTGAATAGTTCTGTGTATGTTCTGTTGATTAACTTCCTTCCCCAGTGGAGCGCTGCCCGGACACCTTTGAAATCTCGATGAAATGGCATTCGGTGTCATTGTGTCCCAATTCATCCCATGTTAACCCAATCCGTGTCGGGGCGATGTGGCGGGTCGCCGACCGACGTGGATCTGGCGGGGTTCAACGGTCTTGTTTCTCTCGACCTTCGAGAAACAGCTCGACAGCAAGCGGCGCATCGTTGTGCCGCAGGAATTCCGCGCGGCCGTCTCGGGCATGTTCGACGGCATCTTCTGCTTCCCCTCTATCGAGGCCGACTGCTTGGAGGCGGGCGGCAAGGCCCTGTTCGACCGCTATACGGGGGTGATCGAGGAGCTGCCGTTTGGCGATCCGATCCGCTCGGCGCTGGAGACCAGCGTGCTGGGCGGCATGGCCAAGCTGTCTTTTGATACGGCTGGTCGCATTACCTTGCCCGACCATTTGTGCGAAATGTGCGGCCTCACGGATTGGGTTGCTGTCGTCGGTATGGGTGAGCGTTTCCAGATTTGGTCCCGCGAGGCTTTCCAGGCCCATCGCGCGGCGCAGCGCGACTTGGCGCGCGAAGGCCTGGCCGCCCTGCGCGCCCAGCAGCGCGCCGCCCGCCTGGGCATCGTGTCGTGAGCGCCGCGCCCCACATCTCGGTCCTGCTCGATGAGGTGGTCGAGGCGCTGGGCGCCGGTCCCGGCGACGTCGTCGTGGACGGCACGTTCGGCGCGGGCGGCTATACGCGCGCCGTGCTGGCCACGGGCGCCAGCGTCATCGGCTTCGATCGCGATCCCACCGTTCAGCGCTTCACCGAAGGCCTGCCTAGCGACCGCTTCCGCCTAATCCAGGCCCGCTTCTCCGAGATGCTCGACGAGCTGGGCCCGGAGTCGGTCGATGGGGTGATGCTGGATCTGGGCGTCTCGTCGATGCAGCTGGACCAGGCCGAGCGCGGCTTTTCGTTCATGCGCGACGGTCCGCTGGACATGCGGATGGGCGACACCGGTCCGACCGCCGCCGACCTGGTCAACACCCTGGATCACGCCGAGCTGGCCAAGATCCTCTACGTCTATGGCGAGGAGCACGCCTCGCGCCGTATCGCCAGCTTCATCCTCCGCCGCCGCGAGGAGCGCCCGTTCGAGCGCACCCTCGACCTGGCCGAGGTGATCGAGCGCGCCGTGGGCGGTCGCAAGGGCGCCAAGGTCCATCCGGCCACGCGCTCGTTCCAAGGCCTGCGCATCGCGGTCAATGACGAGTTGGGCGAGCTGGAGGCGGGCCTCGCCGCCGCCGAGCGCGTGCTGAAGCCCGGCGGGCGCCTGGTCGTCGTGACCTTCCACTCGCTGGAGGACCGCATCGTCAAGGCGTTCCTGACCGAGCGCTCAGGGCGCACGCCCGGCGGCTCGCGCCACGCGCCGCCCGTCGCCGCGGCCGCCCAGCCCAGCTTCCAGCTGATCTCGAACAAGGCGATCGCGCCAGGCGAGGCCGAGCTGGCGGTGAACCCGCGCGCTCGCTCGTCCAAGCTGCGCGCGGCCGTGCGCACGGAAGCTCCCGTCTGGGAGGCCGCCGCATGAGCTTCATGGAGCTCTTCAATAAGCGGGTGCGGGGCTTTCGGGTCGTCGAGGTCGTCGGCCTCGGCATCCTGCTGAGCCTGGTCACCAGCGTCTACCTGGCCAAGACCTTCGCCGGCAGCGAGCGTCAGGAGATCGCCCGCATCCAGCAGGAGATCGACGACGAGGCGGTGCGCAAGCGCCTGCTGGAGGCCGAGGTCGCCCACCTGGAGCAGCCGCGCCGCATCGAGCAGCTGGCGCAGATGATGCAGCTGGCGCCGATCGCGCCCGATCATGAGATCACCGAGGACGCGCTGATCGATGTCGCGCGCCGACGCGAGCTTCCGCGCGCGCCGGTCACGGCCGAGCCCGCGGCGCCCGACGCCCTGGCTTCCGACGCGCCCGAGGCGCTGCCGGAAGACGCGCCGCCGCCGCCTCCGCCGGGAGGTCCGCGATGAGCCTCTCCAACCTCGGGCCGGGCGGCTTCCATTCCCCCGCCTGGCGGTGGCTGATCGAGCGCGTCTGGCGGCTGGAGCACGCTTTCGAGCGCTCGCGCGCCGCGGCCAAGCCGCAGGACGACACCCGCATCCGCATCTTCCTGGTGATGGTGTTCTTCGGCGTGTGCTTCGTCGGCGTGGGCCTGGGCGCGGGCTGGGCGGCGCTGTTCTCGAACGCTGGGCGCGGCAACGGCTACGCCCAAGGCGCGGACGGCGCGCGAGGGGACGTGGTCGACCGCAACGGCAAGCTGCTGGCCGTCGATCTGGCCCACTACGCCCTCTATGTCGATCCGCGCGAGGTCTGGGACGCCAAGGAGACGCGCCGCGCCCTCGGTCGCGCCCTGCCGCAGGTGCCGGCCAAGCGCCTGGACAAGATCGTGTTCGGCGATCACCGCACCTTCGTCGTCGGCGGCCTGACGCCGGACGAGAAGGACGCCATCTTCAACCTCGGCCTGCCGGGCATTTCGTTCGAGGAGCAGGAGCGGCGGATGTATCCGCTGGGCCCGACGGCCGCGCACCTGGTCGGCTTCGTCGACAGTGGCGGCAAGGGCCTGGCCGGCGCCGAGCGCGCGCTGGACGATCCGATCCGCAAGGCCGTCGGCGGCGACAATGGCGGTCCCGTCCAGCTGTCGATCGACGTGCGGGTGCAAGCCGCGCTGGAGGACGAGTTGCGCAAGGCCGCCGCCGAGTTCACGCCGAAGGGCGCCGTGGGCCTGGTCACCAACGTCCACACCGGAGAGATCCTTGGACTGGCCAGCCTGCCGGACTACGACGCTAACAAGGCCGGGCAGGCCACGGATGACCAGCGCCTGAACCGCGCCGCCGCCTCGGTCTATGAGATGGGCTCGACCTTCAAGGCGTTCACGGTCGCGATCGGTCTGGACACCGGCGTGGCGACGCCCGCCTCGACCTTCGACGCCCGCGAGCCGTTCAAGCTAGGTTACCGCACCATCCACGACTACCACGCGGCCAAGGCCATCCTGACCCTGGTCGAGGTGTTCAAGCACTCGTCCAACATCGGCACCGCCATGCTGGCCGAGAAGATCGGCGGCGAGCGGCTGTCGCGCTACTTCACGGCCCTGGGCCTGACCAAGCCGGCCAAGGTCGAGCTGATGGAGTCGGCCCGTCCGCTGACGCCGCGCAAGTGGGACATGGACGCCGTGGCCTCCACCTCGTTCGGCCACGGCATGAATGTCAGTCCGCTGGCCCTGGCCCAGGCCATGGGCGCGCTGCTGAACGGCGGCAAGATGCTGCCGCTGACGATCAAGAAGATGCCCGACGGCGTGCGTCCGGAAGGGACGCGCGTGCTGTCAGAGGCCACCTCTGCCGAGATGCTGAAGATCATGCGCGCCAACGTCATCCCGGGCGAGGGCGGCAGCGGCGGCAAGGCCGACGTGCCTGGCCTGTCGGTCGGCGGCAAGACTGGCACCGGCGAGAAGTACGATCCCTCGATCCGCGGCTACAACCACCAGCGCCAGGTCTCGTCGTTCGCGGCGGTGTTCCCGACCGACGGCCCGCTGGAGGCCGACCGCTATTTCGTCCTGATCCTGATGGACGAGCCCCACGGCAACGCCAAGTCGTTCGGCTTCTCGACCGGCGGCTGGGTCGGCGCGCCGCCGGCCGGCAAGGTGATCGAACGCATCGCGCCGTTCCTTGGCGTGCAGAGAAAACAGGACCTGGTGACCATCGCCGCTCCTAACCAGAACGCCGCTCCGGAGGCGGGCCTATGACCAAGCGTCTGTCCGAACTGTTCAACCGTCCCTTCGCGAACGATCCGGTGATCGCCGGCGTCACCGCCGACAGCCGCAAGGTCACGGCCGGCTGGCTGTTCGCCGCCCTGCCGGGCACCAAGGTCGACGGCCGCGAGTTCGCCGAGGGCGCGGTGGCCAAGGGCGCCGCCGCCATCCTGGCGCCCGAGGGCGGCCTTGAAGGGATCGGCGTGCCGGTGGTGCGCTCGGAGGACGCTCGTCGCGCCTACGCCCTGGCCGCCGCCGCCTTCTGGGGCAAGCAGCCGGCGATGTGCGTGGCCGTCACGGGCACCAACGGCAAGACCTCGGTCGCCGGCTTCTGCCGCCAGATCTTCGCCAAGCTGGGCCACAAGGCCGCCAGCATGGGCACGCTGGGCGTGGTGGTCAGCGAAGCCGACCAGCCCGACCAGCAACTGAACCCGCCGGGCCTGACCACGCCGGACGCCGGCGACGTCGCCGAGATGATCGCGCGCCTGGCCGACATGGGCGTCACCCACCTGGCGCTGGAGGCCAGCTCGCACGGCGTCGATCAGCGCCGCGTCGATGGCGTCAAGCTCAAGGCCGCCGCCTTCACCAACTTCACCCAGGACCACCTCGACTATCACGGCTCGATGGAGGCCTATCGCGCCGCCAAGCTGCGTCTGTTCGACACCCTGACGCCCGCCGGCGCGACGGCCGTGCTGAACGCCGACAGCGAGGCCTTTCCGACCTTCGCCTCGACCGCCGTCACCTCGGGCCAGAGCGTGTTTTCGGTCGGCGAGGACGGGCAGGGGCTGCGCCTGATCTCGCGTACGCCGACCCCGGCTGGCCAGGACATGGTCGTGGAGGCCGGCGGCCAGACCTACGACATCCGCCTGCCGCTGGCCGGCGCCTTCCAGGCCTCGAACGTCTTGGTCGCCGCCGGCCTGTGCGTCGCCGCCGGCGAGGATGTCGGCAAGGTGCTGAAGGCGCTGGAGAGCCTGGAAGGCGCGGCCGGTCGTCTTCAACGGGTTGGCCGTGGTCCCAAGGGCGGCGAGGCCTATGTGGACTACGCCCATACGCCCGACGGCTTGCAGACGGTGCTGGAAGCGCTGCGCCCGCACACGCGCGGCAAGCTGATCGCCGTGTTCGGCGCGGGCGGCGACCGCGATCGCGGCAAGCGCCCGCTGATGGGCGCGATCGGCGCGAAGCTCGCGGACATCGCCATCGTCACCGACGACAACCCGCGCTCGGAAGACCCCGCCTCGATCCGCGCGGCCATCCTGGAAGCCGCCCCCGGCGCGCGCGAGATCGGCGACCGCCGCGCGGCCATCCGCGCCGCCGTTGACCTGCTGGCCGAGGGCGACGTGCTGGTGGTCGCCGGCAAGGGCCACGAGCAGGGCCAGATCGTGGCCGGCGTCGTGCATCCGTTCGACGACGTGGCCGAGACCCTCGCGGCCTTGGAGGGTGTCGATGCCTGACGTTCTCTGGACCGCTGACGAGATCGCCCAGGCTGTGGGCGGCCAGGTCGCCGGCGACTTCGCCGCGACCGGCGTCTCGATCGACACGCGCTCGGTGGAGAAGGGCGACCTCTTCGTGCCGCTGGTCGGCGCGCGCGACGGTCACGACTTCGTCCCGCAGGCCGTGGCCAGTGGCGCGGCCGGCGTGCTGGCCGCCAAGCCGGTCGACGCTCCGGCGGTCATGGTCGCCGACACCTTCAAGGCGCTAGAGGCCCTGGGCGTCGCCGCCCGCGAGCGCGCGCCTCAGTGCAAGCGCGGCGCGGTGACTGGCTCAGTCGGCAAGACCAGCGTCACCCGCGCGGTCGAGGCCGGCCTGCGTCTGGCGGGCAAGGCCCACGCCTCGGTCAAGAGCTACAACAACCACATCGGCGTGCCGCTGACCCTGGCGCGGATGCCGCGCGACGCGGAGCGGGCGGTGTTCGAGATCGGCATGAACCACGCCGACGAGATCGTCCCGCTGTCAGGCTTCGTCAGGCCGCACGCCGTGGCGATCACCACCGTCGGCCCGGTGCACATCGAGAACTTCCCGGACGGCGAGGCGGGCGTGGCCCGCGCCAAGGCCGAGATTTTCGCGGGTCTGCTGCCCGGCGGGATCGCGGTGCTGAACGCCGACAACCGCTGGTTCGACTTCCTGAAGGGCGAGGCCGAGAAGGTCGGCGCGACCGTCTGGAGCTTCGGGTCTTCGCCGGACTGCACGGCTCAGCTTGTCTCCTTCTCATCCGATCTTCCCGGCGAATGCCGGGACCCAGATTCATCCGGAGAGCCCGCCGCCTTGTCATCTGGGCCCCGGCATTCGCCGGGGAAGTCGGTGGTTTTTGGCGCGAAAAAGCCC
>CAKZJK010000659.1 GCA_936942565.1 uncultured Caulobacter sp.
CCGATATTGCTGTTCGAGCCGATGCCGACATACAGCTTCGCGCCGTCGGCGCTGGCGGTCAGCGACTTCGTCCAGTGGTGATTGATCCTCGACGGCAGCTTGGTGACCTCGACGCCCTTCTCGGTGATGCGGGTCTGTCCAGGCTGGAACGCGAAACGCAGCAGGGCGTCCTGATTGGCCACGTAGAGCTGACCGTCGACGAAGGCCAGGCCGTAGGGGGCGTTCAGGCCGTCGATCAGCACCTCGCGCACCTCCGCGCGGCCGTCGCCGTCGGCGTCGCGAAGCAGGGTGACGCGGTTGCCGCCTTTGACCTTGGTCTTGCCCTTGGCCTTGATCACGCCGGCGATGAAGTCCTTCGGGCGAACCTTGGGCGCGTCGGCGCCGCCGGCGCCCTCGGCCACCAGAATGTCGCCGTTGGGCAGCACCAGCATCTGGCGCGGGATCCTGAGGTCGGTCGCCAGCGCGGTGACGGTGAAGCCCTGGGGCGCGGTGGGGGTCGCGCCGTTCCAGCCCGTCGGCGTGGCGATCTTCATCGGCGGCAGCAGCGTCTGCTGCTGATCGGGCAGCGGCGGCTTGCCGGCGCCGGTTTGGTCGAGGCCGGGATCGCTACGGCCGCAAGCCTGCAGAACGACCGCCGCGGCGGCGAGGAGAAGCCAGCGCTTGCTCATCGGATCATCCCCTCGTTGCGTTGTTCGGAATGGCCGATCACGCCGGCGATCAGGGCGGCGAGGGTCGAGATGATCGACAAGGTCAGGCCCATCGAGCCGACCGAGGCCCAGCCGTCATGGCTGTGCTGGAAGGCGTTGACCAGGCCGGCGACGAACATCACCGCCACGGCCACCAGGTAGGCCAGGGCGCGCGATCGCGTCACCCGACCCGGGAACACCGTGGAGATGATCGCCCAAGCCAGGACAAGGCCGCCAAAGAAGCAGCCGCCCGCGATCAGCCACGACGCGAAATTGCTCCACTGGATCGCGGCGTTGTTCAGATAGGCGAGATCGGAGACCAGCCCGGCCGAAAACAACGCGATCGGAAACGCCAGCAATATGGCGTGAAGAGGATGGAGCGGCGTGGCTCCGATCCTTTTTGAGGCTGGCATGGGATGCTCCGACTAACGCCGCCTGTGGCGTCAGCGGAGCAATTCCCGAACGACCGATAGGTTTCCCCGCCAAGCGATCTTCTCGCGCCTGGGCCACGACCGGCGACCATCCTGGTCGGACGTTCCGAAGATCGGTTTCGACGAAAGTGTGAGAAGTTCGTCGCGGCGTCGACTACCTCTGCATGGGGGATGTCGGAGCGTCGCGCTCCTGGTCGTTTGGCTCGCGGCCCTGCTGATGATCCAGGCGCGGGAGGCCGCGAAGGTGGCCGTCGAGATCGCTCGGTTGGATCAACAGACCAGAGGCTAGCGTCCTTCCTCGATCGTCCAACACAAGAAGCCCCCGCCTTTCGGCGAGGGCTTCGACTTTTAGCGTAGAGCCGTGGTCTCAGTAGAAGGTCACGTCGTCGAGTTCGAACCACAGCTTGCGGCCGGCCGGACGCGAGCCCGAGACGCCCACCTCCAGCAGGTCCGCGCCCGTCCAGGCCCCCTCGCCTCGCCCCGCGCGCTTGAAGTCGGCGAACGGCACGGTGAGCTTGGCCCAGGTCTTGTCGGCCGTGACCTTGGCGGTCCAGGAGCCCGAGACGCTATTGATCGTCACGATGTACGGGCCGCCGTCGCCGCGCAGCTCGAAGGTCAGGCCCTTGAAGGCCGAGGCGTCGACCGGCTGGACCGAACCCCGGCTCAGCGGCAGCAGGACGCCGGCGTCGGGCTCTGGCTTCTGGGCCATCTTGGCCGCCACGCTCAGCACGTGGTCGCCATCGCCCTTGTCGACCGTCTGCAGCACCTCGACGCTGCGGTCGCGACCGCCGTCGAAGTCGCTGAGGCGCAGCGTGTCCAAGCTGGTGCGGCCGTCGGCGCGCTCGAAGTCGTCGACCAGCGGCCCCTTGGCCTTCAGGACCGGCAGGGTCGGCTTGTCGTTGAGGGGCGAGCGGGTCGAGCCGGGCCCGAACACCGCCTGGCCGTCGATGAACACCCGCTCGACCTTGCGGACGTCGGCGATATCGACCCACGGCTGACCGGCGATCAGCACGAAGTCGGCGCGCTTGCCCTTCTCCAGCGTGCCGCGATCGGCCAGCAGGTTCATGGCCTTGGCGCTGGTGGCGGTGCCGGCGACCAGGGCTTCGGAGGGAGTCAGGCCGGCCTGGACCAGCAACTCCATCTCACGCAGCGTGGAGAAACCGTGCACGGTGCCGGGCATGCCGGCGTCGGTGCCCAGGGCGATCGGCACGCCGGCGTCCTTCAACGTCTTCACATTGGCCAGGGCGTAGCCGAACTTGCGGGCCGCCTGTTTGGCGCGGGGACTGTCGGCGTCGGCCGGCGGCTTCTGGCCCGGCTTGACGGGTTCGTACACGGCCAGGGTCGGGGCGTAGTAAGCGCCGTTGGCCTTCAGCTTGGCGACCGTCTCGGCGTCGATCGGCTGGTCCTGCAGGCTGTGGGCGATGATGTCGACGCCGCTGTCGGCCGCCACCGCGCCGCGCTCCACCGTGACGGTGTGCGAGAGCACTTTTATGTTCAGCTGGTGGGCCGCGTCGGTCAGGGCCTTCAGCGTCCAGCCGTCCATGCTGGTGTTGTCGGGCGAGGAGCCATAACGCCAGCCGTCGGTGAAGGCCTTGATGGCGTCGGGCTTGTAGGGGGCCAGGCCCTCGATCGCGGCCTTGGCCGCCTCGGGCGTATTGACCCAGCGCGTGGTCGCCTCGTCGGCCCAGTCGGCGCCGTGGCCGCCCGGCGTGCTGACGCGGGCGACGAAATTGACGTGCGGCGCGGTCAGGGTCGACAGCCACTCGCGGCGCGGCGCGAAGGACTCCGGCTGCTGGTGGAAGTCGTTGATCGTCGTGACGCCGGCGGCGACGTAGGCGTCGGCGATCTTGGGCGTGATGTTCGGCGCGCCGGCCGGCGTCCAGTGGGTGTGGACGTCGAAGAAGCCCGGGGTGAGAGCCTCGCCCTTGGCGTCGATCACCTGGGCGCCCTTCGGAGCCTTGACGGTGGGGCCAACGTCGAGGATGCGGCCGTCCTTCACCACCAGCGTCCCCTTGTAGGGGGCCGCGCCCGTGCCGTCGAAGATCTGGGCGTTGACGATCTCCACGGCGGGCGCCGCGGCCTGGGCGGCCGCCAGCGGCAGCAGGACCCCCGCCGCGGCGATCAGCGCGCCTCGGGAACAGGCCTTGAAGCGGCGAAGGGAGGGAGCGGTCATGAGACGCCTTCTTTCTGGGGTACGCATTACAAACCCGCGCTTGGAGCGCAGAACCAACAGTCTTCCCCGCCGATCGGCATGCCGGGCGGCAGGGTCTCGACCGCCCCGGACCGAGGCGCGGCGAGGGCCTGCCGGGCGGCGATGTCGTCGCCGAGCAGGGCCCGCGACAGGGCCGCGGCCTGGGCGCCCTCGGCCCCGCCGCCCTGATAGGCGGCCAGGGTCTTCCCGAAGTTGCGCAAAGCCGCCTCGAGCTGCGCGGACGCCGTGGGCGACAGCGCCTTTTCGCCCTGCGCCTCCACCATGTCGCCGACGATACGGGCGCGGATGCGACGACGTAGGTCGCCCAACCGCCCTTCGTCGCCACTCGGCGCGACGCTCGCCAGCAGGCGTTCGGCCAGCTCGCCCACGCCCAGCTGGCCTGGATCGCGGCGGTTCTGCTCGACCACCCGGTTCAGCCGTTGCGGGTTCAGCAGCAGCGACACGGTCTGGTCGGCGGCCATTTCGGCGGCGATCGCCAAGTCGAAGACCGACGGCCCCGAGGTCGGGAAGATCTCGATCTCGTAGGCCTTGTCGCGCGCGCCCGACTGGCCGGACGACAACAGGTTCAGCAGAGGATCGGGCAGGTCCAAGGTGGCGGGATCGACCGTCCGCAGCAAGGCGTCGAGCGCCCTGCGTTGAGCGGCGGCGGGAGCGATCGACGCGCTTTCGTGACCATCGCCGCGCACGGCGTACGAATAGTCCACCCCGCCGATCAGCTTCACGGCGGCTTCGACCTGGTAGCGATGGAACAGGTAGATCGGCGCGAGAACCCGCTTGAGATCCGCGGCCGGCGCGCCATTGGGAAGGTTCGCGAGGCCGAACCGGCCGAGCGCGATCTTGCGCACCGCCAGCACGTGATCCAGCTCGGCGACCGAGTCGGGACCATTGTCCCACAGCGCGCCATACGGTTGGCCCGCCGCGGCGCCGCGCGAGTCCCCATCGGTGACGAAGCGCAGGCCCTTGGCCTGGGCGTCGCGCGCCAAGCGGTCCAAGCGCGCGGCCTCGTCCGAGCCCGGCGTCCCCTGAGAGTACAACCAGTTGATCGCGAAGCGGTCCCAGGCGCCCACGCCCTTGGCGTAGGCGTCGGACAGGTCGAGGCGATCGCCGTCGATCTTCACCAGCGGCGCCGGATAATCCATGACCGAGGCGCGGCCGTAGGTGCTGCCCGCGAAGTTGTGGGCCAAGCCCAGGGTATGGCCGATCTCGTGCACCGACAGCTGGCGGATGCGGGCCAGGGACACGTTGAGCGGATCGTCGGGACCACCCTTCCCCGTCTTGTCCGCGCCGACCAGGCCTTCGAAGATCAGGCGGTCCTGGCGCACGCGCAGCGAGCCCAGCTGTACGACGCCGCGGACGATTTCGCCGGTGCGCGGGTCGACGACCGTCGTGCCGGTCGACCAGCCGCGGGTCTGGCGGTGGATCCAGTTCACGACGTTGTAGCGCGCGTCCATCGGGTCGACCCCCTCGGGCAGCGTTTCGACCCGGAAGGCGTCGATATAGCCGGCCTCCTCGAAAGCCTTGGCCCACCAGCGGCCGCCCTCGATCAGCGCGCCGCGGATCGGCTCGGGCGCGCCGCGATCGACGTAGTAGACGATCGGCTTCTTGACCCGTGAGCGCGCCGCGCTCGGGTCCGTCTTCTCAAGCCTGAAACGGCGCGCCAGGCGCTGGACGATCGGCTGATCCAGCGGCGTGGCGTAGTCGGCGAACAGGACCTGCGCCGAGGTGCCGGTGCGCGGGTCCTGGAAGCGCGGGACAAAGCCCGGCGCCGGCAGGCGGATGAAACTGTGGTGGACGCCGAACGTCACCGCGCGCCCGTCCGGAACGATGCCGTTGACCTCGGGGCCCGGTTCATCGGTGGTGAAGGTCTGCCGCGTCTCGAACTCGAGGTTGTCGGGAAAGACGCCCGTGACCGGCAGGTCGACGTAGCTCAGCGTCGGCGCCGGCTTATAGGCGCCCTGCTTGCCACGCTTGAGGCCGGCGGTGATGTCGAAGGCGTCGCGCAGCAGGAACGAGGCGATATCGACGGTGACGCCGCCGTCCGGGGTCTCGGCGATCACATCCCCCGTCCAGACCACCGAGGCCGGAAAGCTGTCCTGGACCGTGCGGGCCTCCTCGGGCGTGCCGCCGACGGCGCGGAAGCCGTAGTTCTCGAACGCGATCAGCACCTTCTTGCCGACGCGCCGGAAGATCAGCACCTGGGTCTCGCCCGTCGCGGCCCGGTCCAGGCCCACCGGCGTCGATCCGAGACCGCCGCTGAGGCTGGGCTGATAGAGGAAACGGCCCGACACCCCGTCGGCGGCGGGCGCCGGCAGGGTGACGACGACCGCGCCCTTGGCCGCGTCGGTCTTCACCGGCAGCAGGCTCGCGGGCGAGGCGGCCGCCGGCGCCGGAGCGCCAGCGGCTTGAGCGAAAGTCGCCGGCGCGGCGGCGAGCGCGAGCGCGACAAGCGCGCTCGAGACCCGCCAGCGCGCGCGGTTAGCGCTGAACTCGTACTTCACGATCCGCCCCCTGTTCCTAGAACGTCTTCTTGACCGAGACGTACCAGTAGCGGGCGTACGGCAGATAGACCGTTCCGTCATAGCCCGCCGAGCTGAGCGGCGGATCCTTGTCGGTGATGTTCCGGACACCCAACCGCAACTTGGTGTTCGCGTTCGCGAAATCGTACTCGCCGTACAGGTTGGCGGTGATCTGCGAGTCCACGACCCATGGCGTGCCGGCCGAGTCCAGCAGGGCGGTGTCGTTGTAGTCGCCGATGTACTGGGTGAAGCCGCCCACGGTCAGCTGCTTGTAGCGCCAGGTCAGCGCGGCCGAGACCTTCCAGTCGGTCTTGCCGTTCTGCCGCAGCAGGTTGCCGCCGCCGTTGATGGTGGTGCCGGCGTTGATC
>CAKZJK010000660.1 GCA_936942565.1 uncultured Caulobacter sp.
TCAAGACCAAGCTGCTGCCGCTGGCCGCCTCCATCGCGCTGTGCTTCGGCGCCGCCTCCGCGCAGGCCGCCACCTTCGACCTGGAGACCGCCGGCGTGCCGGAGATCCAGGCCGCGGTGGATTCCGGCGCGCTCACCTACGAGAAGCTGGTCAAGCTGTACCTGGCGCGCATCAAGGCCTACAACGGCGTCTGCGTGAAAGAGCCGCAGGGCGTGCTGGGGCCGATCGAGACCATTCCGCACGCCGGGCAGATCAACGCCCTCTCCACCCTCAACCTGCGCCCGGCCACGCTCAAGGCGATGGGCTTCGACGCGCGCAAGGCGCGCAGCATGACCGACGCGGCCGACGCCGATCCGGACGCCGCGCATCTGGCCGCCCTCAAGCGGCTGGTCGACCGGTTCGAGCCGTTCGTCGTCTCCGAACATCTGGCCTGGTCGACCCATCGCGGCGCGCACCAGCCCGACCTTCTCCCCTTCCCGCGCACGATGGCCGCGCTGGATCGCATCGCCGACAACATCGACCGGATGCAGACGGCGCTGGGCCGACGCGTGCTCATCGAGAACCCGTCGCTGTACCTGCCGCTGACCGGCCACGATCTCGACGAGGTCGATTTCCTGAAGGCCCTGGTCCAGCGGACCGGCTGCGGCCTGCTGGTCGACGTCAACAACGTCTTCGTCAGCGCCAGCAATCTCGGCTACGGCGCCGAAGCATACCTGGACGCCCTGCCGGCCGAGGCCATCGGCGAGATCCATCTGGCGGGGCATGGCCCCGACGCCGGCGGATCCGGTCTGCTGATCGACACCCACGGCGCGCCGGTCGCCCAGCCCGTCTGGGCCCTCTACCGCCGCCTGATCCGCCGCGCTGGCCCGCGCCCGACGCTCATCGAGCGGGACGACGACATTCCTGCCTTCGCCGTCCTCATGGCCGAGCGCGACCGCGCCGCCGCCGAACTCTCCGCGCTGGAGATGGCCGATGCCTGAGCTGCTCGATTTCCAGGACGCCTTCGTCGCCGCGATCGGCGGCCAGCGCGCGGCCCTTTCGCCTTGGCTGTCGGATGAGGATCATCCGGGCCTTGCGGTCTATCGCAATACGATCGCCAAGGGCTGCGTCGACGCCCTGGCCGCCAACTTCCCGACGGTCCAGTCGATGGTCGGCGAGGACTGGTTCCGCGCCGCCGCCGCCCTGTTCGCCCGCGAGGCGCCGCCCGCCAACGCCGCCCTGCTCGACTACGGCGCGGCCTTCCCCGCCTGGCTGGAGCGCTTCCCGCCCGCCGCCGACCTGCCCTATCTGGCGGGCGTCGCCCATCTCGACCGCCTGTGGACCGAGACGCTGTTCGCCGCCGAGGCGCCAGCGCTGGACGCGGAGGCTCTGTCACGGCTCGCGCCCGAGACGCTGGCCCAGACGCCGCTTCCCCTCCACCCCAGCGTCCGTTTCGCCGCCTTCGACGCGGGCCTGCCAAGCCTTTGGCGCGCGGCCCGCGACGGCGCCGAGGACCTGGAGCTTTCCGAGACGCCCGAGACCCTGCTGCTGGTCCGGCGCGGCGAGGTCGTCGCCAGCCGGGTGGTCGGCGCCGCGGAGACCGCGTTCCTCCGCGCCTGCCGCGACGGGCTCACCGCCAGCGAGGCCGCCGAGGCGGCCGCGACCGCCGATCCCAGTTCCCCGCTTCCTCCGCTTTTCGCCGCCTTGATCGCCGACGGCGTGTTCGCCGGCCCCCTCTAAAGGACACCCCATGACCAACTTTTCGACGGCGCTTCGCGCGCCGATGACCCTGCTCGCCCGTACCGCGGAAAAGCTGCTGCCGGAGGACGTGCTTTTGCTGGTCGCTCGCCTGGGCGTCGCGTCCGTCTTCGTCCTGTCGGGCCGCGCGAAGGTCGACGGGATCCTGCACATCACCGACGGGACCTACGCCCTGTTCGAGAGCGAGTACCACGTGCCGCTGTTGCCGCCCGAGGTCGCCGCCCACGCGGCGACCTATTCGGAGCACCTGTTCTCGATCCTGCTGGTGCTGGGCCTGTTCACCCGTTTCTCGGCCCTGGCGTTCCTGGGCATGACGGCGGTGATCGAGATCTTCGTCTATCCCGACGCCTGGCCGACTCACCTGTCCTGGGCGGGTCTCCTGCTGCCTCTGCTCGCCCGCGGCGGCGGCAGGTTCAGCCTCGATCACCTGTCGCGACTTCCCTGAGATCGACAAAGGCCACCCGCGCGCGGTCACATCGGACAACGCGGAGGGAAAGACCCATGGCCCGGTTCTACTGGTTGCTGTGCCTGCCTGGCCTGATCCTGCCCTATGGCGCCTTCGCGCCTTGGGTCATGGAGCACGGGCTCTCGCCGCGCCTCTTCGTGGCCGAGCTGTTCTCGACCCGGATCGGCGCTTTCTTTGGTTGGGATGTCATCGTCTCGGCGGTGGCGCTGCTGGGCTTCGCCGCCGTCGAGTCGCGTCGGCTAGGCCGCCATGTGCTGTGGCTGACCGCCGCCGCGACCCTGGTGGTCGGCGTCTCTCTGGGCTTGCCGCTGCTGCTGGCCTTGCGTGAGCGAACGCCTCGCGCGCCGTCCTAGTGGATCGTGGGCGCGCGCGGCACGGGCCTGCGCCACAGTTGCGAGGTCAGGGCGTTGGCCAAGCCAACCCAGCCGAGGTCCGGCGCCGTGCCGCCGCCCACCTTGCGGGCTTCGATGGCGTAGGCCGCCGAGGCCGCCAGCGACGCGGTCGCGGCGCTGAGCTGACCGCCCAGGCGTTTGGCGCCCAGGCCCAGCCACAGGGCGTTGAAGCCCTGCACCAGGCTCCAGATCGTCAGGGCGCGGGTGCGCGCTGGACTGGCCGGCGCGTTCCAGGTGCGCAGCCCCGACAGGGTCATGGCGATGAACAGCGGCGGCAGCAGCAGGCTGGTCAACGGCTTGGGCTGATGGGCCACCGGCTCGTGCATCTCGGCGAACTCGACGGCGTACATCTCGTCGTCCAGCACCTTCTCGTGCCGCCGACCCATGATCAGGGCGGCCACGATCGCGCCGCTGGCCAGAGCCGCGCCGACCGCGATCTGGCCGACCGGGTGGAAGTCCTTCCGCTGCTCCAGTTCGAACGCCTCGCGGCCGGCCAGAGCGCGCTCGCGCGACTTTCCGTGGGCGATGTGCATGGCGGAACTCCCTGTTAAACTCGCAAGGTCAAACAGCCCAGTTCAAGCCTTGGTTCCAGGGCGGCCGGGCTCGTCTCATCATGGCGCGATCCTGGCGCGACGCCACCCGAAAATGCCACGTCGCCGAAGGCGGCCGCCGCGCCGAGCGGCCCGACAACGCCATGCGTCAATTTGCCGCACTCACGCCTTGGCGATTGAAAAATCCTTGCGCCAAAAACGGTTGCGGGCGCGCAAAGCGCCCCGATATGGGTAGCCGCCTCGCGCGATTAAGGCGCAATTCACGCCTGTTGTGACGTTTCTACGCCTGGTTTGTGGGGAGTGGGCGTCATGCGTCTGAAACTGTCCGGGGCGATGACCCTGTTCGGCGCGGCCTTGGCCGTCGGCCTTATCCTGTTGACGGCGGGTTCGTGGAACGCGATCGCCAACCAGAGGATTGGCGGGCCGCTGTATCGACAGATCGTCGCCGGTAAGGACCTGACCGCCGACATCCTGCCGCCCCCCATGTACGTCATCGAGGCTTATCTCGACGCCCAGACGGCCTATTTCACCCGCACCCCCGACTCCGCGCGCTGGGCCGCGGGGGAACTCAAGCGCCTGCGCGGCGAATATGACGCGCGCACGACCTACTGGCGCGCGTCCGACTTCGACCCGAAGGTCAAACAGATCTTGCTCGTGGACTCCGACGTCCACGCCAAACAGATGCTCGCCGCCGCCGACCGCCTGGTCGCCGCCGTCGAGATCGGCGATCAGGCGACCGCCGACGCCGCCTACGCCGAACTCAAGACCACCTACGCCGCCCACCGCGCCCAGGTCGACAAGGCCACGCCGGTGATCGCGGCCGACAACGCCGCCATCGAGGCCGACGCGCATCGCAAGCAGATCTGGGATCTGAGCCTGATGGCCGGTCTGACCCTGCTGCTGGGGGGCCTGATTTTCGGTGGGATCTGGGCCCTGCGCCGCGCCGTTGTGCGCCCGGTCGAGGCCATCACCGCCTATATGGCCAAGCTTGCCGAGGGCGACTACGAGAACGAGGTCCCCTTCGCCAAGCGCTCGGACGAACTGGGCGACATGGCCAAGTCGATCGCCGTTTTCCGCGAGGCCGCGCTGGAACGCCGCGCGATGCGGGACCGCGAGGACCAGGCCCGGCTCGACGCCGAAAATCATCGCGCGGCCAACGAAGCCGAGCGTCGCGCGGCCGAGGACGCGCGTCGCGAAGCCATGGACGGCCTCGCCCAAGGTCTCGCCAACCTGGCCAACGGCCAGATCGGGGTGCGCCTGAACAAGGCTTTCCACGCCGACTACGAACGCCTGCGCCACGACTTCAACGCCACGGCCGAGACGCTGAACGCCACGCTGGGCGACATCGGGACCTCGTCCCGCGGCGTCCACTTGGGCGCGGCCGAGATCGCCCAGGCCGCCGACGACCTGTCGCGCCGGACCGAGCAGCAGGCCGCCAGCTTGGAAGAGACCGCGGCGGCCCTCAACGAGATCACCGGCGCCGTGCGTCAGGCCGCCGACAGCGCCGGCCGCGCCAACGGCATGGTCGACGCCGCCCGCGAGGAGGCCCGCGCGACCGAGGTGTCGGTGCGCGACGCCGTCATCGCCGTGCGCGAGATCGAAACCGCCTCGTCCCAAATCGGCCAGATCATCGGGGTGATCGACGAGATCGCCTTCCAGACCAACCTGCTGGCCCTGAACGCCGGCGTCGAGGCCGCGCGGGCCGGCGAGAGCGGCAAGGGCTTCGCCGTCGTCGCCCAGGAAGTGCGCGCCCTGGCTCAACGCTCGGCCGACGCCGCCAAGGAGATCAAGGTCCTGATCGGCGCGGCCACCGACAAGGTGGAGGTCGGCGTCACCCTGGTCGATCGTACCGGCACGGCCCTGGGCAGCATCATCCAACGCGTCAGCGACATCTCCGAGCTGGTCGCCGAGATCGCCACCGCCGCGAAGGAGCAGGCCCTGAGCCTTGGCCAGGTGAACAGCGCCGTGAACCAGATGGACCAGATGACCCAGCAGAACGCGGCGATGGTCGAGCAGACCACCGCGGCGGCGCACTCGCTGAAGGGCGAGGCCTCGCGCCTGGGCGAACTGGTCGAGAAGTTCGACGATCAGCCGGAGCGGCGCGCGGCCTAGGGCCTAGGATGACGGCAGCTCGCCCATGGCCGACTGCAGGTAGTTGGCCTCGCCCAACGACTTCACCAGCGACAGCTGGGTCTCGAGGAAGTCGATGTGCTCCTCGGTGTCACTTAGGATCTCGCGCAGCAGCTCGCGGCTGACATAGTCGCGCGCCTGCTCGCACTGGATGATGCCGGGGATCAGGGTCTCGCGGCCGCCCAGCTCGACCTGCAGGTCGCTGTTGAGGCACTCGGGGACCGTCTCGCCGATCTTCAGCTTGTGCAGGTCCTGGAGGTTCGGAAGCCCTTCCAGGAACAGGATGCGGTTGATCAGCATGTCGGCGTGCTTCATCTCGCCGATCGACTCGTCATAGGTGATCTTGCCGAGGCGCTTGAAGCCCCAGTTGTCGTACATCCGCGCGTGCAGGAAGTACTGGTTGACCGCCGTCAGCTCGTTGGTGAGCACCGCGTTGAGCAAACGGATGATGCCGGGATCGCCCTGCATGGCGGCCTCCTGAAGATTCACTGTTGACCGGAACCTGGGGCAAGCCGAAGCGGGCTTCAACTCGAATGTTTGCGAGTGTTTCGCGCTCTCACGGAAATTCGTGCGAGTGCTTCGCGATCTCTAGTTTTATCGTGTTTCTCGCCGTTATTCGGCGGCGTAGGCCAGGGCTTCTCGGTTTTCCTGGATCATTTGTCGCATCTCGCACACGCACTTGGCGCACTGCGCCTGGCAGCCGTGATGACGGAAGACATCGGCCGGGCGCTGGGCGCCGGCGTCGATGGCGGCGCGCACCTGACGCTCGCGGATGCCGTTACAATTGCAGACGTACAAGGAAGAACGTCCTACCGAATGAGTTTCATTCTCATCTAGCTTAACGCCGAGACTTTTGCAACTGACTCTCATTGCGATGGGCGAAGGGTCGCATAGCGCCCCCTCCGTCTCGCCGCTTCGCGCCGATCCACCTCCCCCGCTTTGCGAGGGAGGATGAC
>CAKZJK010000661.1 GCA_936942565.1 uncultured Caulobacter sp.
CGCCAGCAGGCCGAAGGGCCGCAGCACCGGGATCGCCCGCCACATCGCCGCGAAGGCCGCCGCGCCGGACAGCAGTTGGCCGTCCTCGCGGGCGTGGAACTTGGCCAGGAGGTCGGCGCGGTCGATCGGGCAGCTGGCGTCGTCGCCCTCCCCATTATCCTTGGCGACATCGATGAAGCTGATCGCGCCCCGGCGATCCAGCCGGCGCATCAGGGCGATCTCGCGGATGCACAGCGGACACGCGCCGTCGAACCACACCGTCACCCGAGCCATCGGTACGCCCTCCAGACTTCACCTTTCAGGTGGGCCCGACGAGCGCCCGCGTCAATCGTTGACGCGCCTCAAGGCGAGCCCTCGCGCTAGGGCGGACAACGCCGCCCTCGATCACGCGTACTGGAAGGATCAGGGCCATGAAGCACTATTTCGTCGGCGGCGGTATCGGCGCCTTGGCCGGAGCCGCCTTCCTGATCCGCGACGCGGCCGTCGCCGGCGCGGACATCACGATCTACGAGAAGAACCCCAAGGTGTTCGGCGGCTCGCTGGACGGCTCGCGTCTGCCCGATGGCTCGTACTCGCTGCGGGGCGGGCGGATGCTGACCACCGACCACTACGAGTGCACCTGGGACCTCTTGTCGACCATCCCCAGCGTCGACGCGCCCGGCCAGACGGTGCGCGAGCAGACCATCGCCTTCAACAAGGAGGTCGTCGCCCACTCGCAGGCGCGGTTGGTCGACCGCAACCTGCACAAGGTGGACGTGAGCCACTTGGGCTTCTCCATGCAGGACCGGATGGAGCTGGTGCGGCTGATGCAGACCCCGGAAGACACGCTGGGCGACACGCCGATCACCGACTGGCTGTCGCCGCCGTTCTTCGAGACCAATTTCTGGTTCATGTGGCAGACGACCTTCGCCTTCCAGCCCTGGCACAGCGCCGTGGAGTTGAAGCGCTACTTCCACCGCTTCATGAACGAGTTCCCGCGCATCGAGACGCTCGGCGGGGTCAAGCGCACGGTCTACAACCAGTATGACGCCATCGTCGCGCCGCTGGAGCGCTGGCTGCGCGAGCGCGGGGTGAACTTCGTCGGCGACACGGCCGTGACCGACATGGAGATCATCACCGAGGACGGTCGCCACCGCGTCACCAGCCTGACCCTGGACCGCGCGGGCAAGGTCGAGACGGTGGACGTGGCCGCCGATGACCTCGTCTTCTACCAGAACGGCTCGATGACCGACGCCACCAGTCTTGGGACCATGGACGCCCCGCCGCCGGCGATGACCAAGGCCGACAGCCAGGGTTGGGCGCTGTGGGAGAAGATCGCCGCCGGCCGGCCCGAGTTCGGCAATCCGGCCGCCTTCAACACCCAGATCGGCCGCAGCCTGTGGGAGTCGTTCACCGTCACCTGCCGCGATCCGAAGTTCTTCGACGCCATGAAGGCGTTCAGTGGCAACGCGGCCGGGACCGGCGGGCTGGTGACCTTCAAGGACTCGCGCTGGCTGATGTCGATCGTGCTCTATCACCAGCCGCACTTCCTGGATCAGCCGGAGGGCTGGTCGGTGTTCTGGGGCTACGCCCTGCATCCCGACCGGATCGGCGATTTCGTCGCCAAGCCGATGAGCCAGTGCGGCGGGCGCGAGATCCTCCAGGAGCTGTGCGGCCATCTTGGCCTGGAGATGGACGTCTTCGAGACCGCCACCTGCGTGCCGTGCCGGCTGCCCTACATCACCTCGATGTTCATGCCGCGCCGCGAGGAGGACCGGCCGCTTCCGGTCCCGAAGACCTCGGTCAACCTGGCCTTCGTCAGCCAATTCGTGGAGATCCCCGACGACGTGGTCTTCACGGTCGAGTATTCGGTGCGCGCGGCGCAGACGGCGGTTTATCAGCTGAAGGGCGTCGATCGCCCGATCCCGCCGATCACCCGCCACGACCACGCCCCGGCGGTGCTGCTGCGCACGGCCGCCAAGGCGATGCGCTGAGGGCTCGACGCGGTCGCCGGCCAGCGTCATCCTTCCCCCAAAAGGGGAGGGAGCGCGAGCATGGCGCCGTTTCGACTGTTCCTGGTGGCGTGCCTGGTGGTGATCGTCGGCTACACCAGCGTCACCATCGCCCACCACGGCTGGAACCTGCTGCCGATCTTCTTCGGCGACATGGCGGCCATGGGCTGGCCCGGCCAGTTCAACCTGGACTTCTTCTGCTTCCTGCTGCTGTCGGGGCTGTGGGTCGCTTGGCGCGGCGGGTTCAAGCCGGCGGCCCTGGCGCTGGGCGTCCTGGCCGTGTTCGGCGGGATGCTGTTCCTGTCGATCTACCTGCTGATCCTGCTGTCGCGCGCGGGCGGCGACATCCGCCGCGTGCTGCTGGGCGAGCGGGTTTAAGCGGTCCCTTCCTCCCCATTAGGGGGAGGTGGATCGATGCGAATACGCATCGAGACGGAGGAGGTCCGCGCAGCGGTGATGAGTTCGCCGCCTCACAG
>CAKZJK010000662.1 GCA_936942565.1 uncultured Caulobacter sp.
GGATGAGGCTGAGGCCATGAAAGCCGCAGGCCCACATCGGCCACCAACGGTCGGATCGAAGCGCGATGACCAGCAGCACCAGCAGCAGGGCCGTGTCCACCACGAACACCCCCGTCTGCGGGCCGAACCAAAGCTGGCTCTTGTAGAGCAGGCCGCTGGCGAACCACGCCAGGATCATGGCGGCGGCGGCCATGCGCTCGGGCCAACCGCCGCGCCAGAAGGCCACGCCCGCCGTGATCAGCAGGGTGGCGAGACTGACCCATTGATAGAAGTGCGCGAAGGACATCGCCCTAGGGTGGCGCCGTTCTTCCAGATTGCAACGACCCTCGTCGGCCGGAACCGACGAGGGTCTCGCGAGGCCAAGGAGAGCCTTGGCGCGGGATGGTGTTTCTAGGCCGCGATGGTCAGGCGGCCCGTCGCCGTGTCGCCCGGCTTGTCCGCGCCCATGCCGAACGACACGGCCGCGAGGCCGATGTCGCGCTGGGCGATCGTCAGGTGCTTGTGGGTGGTGACGATGTTCTCGCGGGCCACGCCCAGGGCCTGCATGGTCGAGATCGCGGACATGATGGCGTCCTGGCCGATCAGGGCCGAGAGGTTGGCGTCCTGGCGGGTGGACGGCATGAGGCCGGCCAGGGCGGCGGTGCGGGCGATGGCGGCGTCGATGGCGCTCTCGGCGGCGAAAAGAGCTTCGGCCACGGTCTCGGCGGCCAGGCGGCGTTGCTTGAGCATGAGCGGTCTCCTTCACGCCGGGCGACCCGGCGCGTTGCAGGAAGGGTGAATGTGGGAAGCAGACGCCCTTGGGCGCCTCAATCAGGGAAACAGGGCTTGCAGCGCGTGAAGTCCCGCGAGTATCGAGCCAAACGCGAAAGCGGTCACGATCATCACGGCGGCGATGAAAGCCAATCGGAGCGGGACGCTCAGATGGTTAGGTCGTCCATTTCCGAGTCCGAAGACGAGAAGTCCGACGGGAACGTCTCGTCCATCACCGCGCTGGCGATACAGAGGATCTCCCGCATCACCAGTTCGCTGGGCTTGAAGGAGGCCTGCTTGCGCGTGGCCGCCACCAGATCGTGGACCATGGCCGCGCCATCCGGCGTCGCCGACAGGCTCATCAACTGGCGCTCGAGTTCGCTCCAGGTGATGGGCGGCAGGGCCTCGGCCGAGTTGAGGGTCGGCCAGGTGTTCCGGAAGCTCATGATATCCTGGCGCATGTACGTCGCCCGGCCAATCGCTTCTTTCTGATAGGGGGTCAGTTCGGTCACGGAAAGCTCCTTCCTCGGTGAGGTCAGGAGACCGAAAAGAAGGATGCTCGCCTAGCCGCGCCGGATCGGACCCCGACGCGATCGGAGGGGGGGTGACAGGGCGCGTCGTAGGGGGGGCGTCCGCGGAGCGGGCCCGATCGAAGACCCGCCGGGCGGCGTCGTAGCGATCGGCCGCGCCCAGCCGCCGGCGGGCCTTGTCGAGATGCCAGTCAACGGTGTGCTTGGAGAGGCCCAGTTCGCGGGCGATCTCCTTGGAGCTCATGTGCCGATCGACCAGGCGCAAGCACTCACGCTCACGCTCGGTGAGACGGTCGAGACCCTCGACCTGGTCCGTCACAGAGGGATCGCCCTTGTCCATGGCAAGAACTTTAAGGGTCCGCCGCCTTTCGGCCAAGCGTTGCCACATTAAACCTTGGCCATACGCCCCGCGAGTCGTTTTCTAAAGGCTCACGCCTCGCGGCGCGCGGCCTCCGATTCCGTGCTCGGCGAGGCCGCGCGGATCAGCTCCAGCACGTCGACGATGATCTCGCGCATGGCCGACGCGGCCTTGTCGGCGTCGCGGGCGATGATCGCCTCGGCCACGTCCTCGTGCGAGGGGATCGAGGCGGTGCGGCCCTTGATGCGGTTGGTGAAGCGGATCGAGATGCGCAGCGCCGTGTTCACCAGCTCGTGCAGCTCGCGATAGAACGGGTTCTTGGTCGCGTCGAGGATGGCGATGTGGAAGGCGATGTCGGCCGACAGCGGGTCGTCCTCGCCCTCGGCGGCCGCCTTCATGCGGCGCAGGCCCTTGCGGATCTCCTCCAGCCCCGCCTCGTCGGCGTTGCGCGCCGCCAAGGCCGCGGCGGCCGGCTCGATGCCCAGCCGCATCTCGGTGAAGTCGGCCAGCAGGCGCAGTGAGAACTTGCGCTCCAGCAGCCAGCGCAGCACGTCGGGGTCGAGCATGTTCCACTCGGCCTCGGGCTCGACCACGGTGCCGTGGCGCGGGCGAGCGCTGAGCAGCCCCTTGGCGGTCAGCATCTTGACCGCCTCGCGGGTGACGGTGCGGCTGGCGCCGAACTGCTTGGACAGCTCCCCTTCGGTCGGGAATCCCACCGCGGCGTACTCGCCGGTGACGATCGCCTGGCCCAGCTGCTCCACCAGGCCGTAGGTCAAGCTCAGGCCAGGCTGGGTGCGCATGAACGATTCTTCTTTCCTGTGGCGGCGGCCTTTGGGCGACCACCGCTCCCTATGGTGTTCGGGTCCGCCGAACCGCGGAATCTAATGGGTCGAATACAGCCGCGCCGTCCGCTTTCGGCAAGAGCGTTCGAACGGACGGCGCGGCCAAAACGCATCGGGGTCGGCCATTCGCCATCCCTTCGCGCGCTTGGATTCAACGCTGGGTCACCACCAGGTGGCGTAGAGCGCGATCAGGATCAGGATCACGCCCAGGCCCGCGATGTTGAAGCCGGTCGAGGTCTTGTAGCTGACGCCCTCCAGGGTCACGA
>CAKZJK010000663.1 GCA_936942565.1 uncultured Caulobacter sp.
CAGGGCGAGGAAGCAGACGGCGAGGGGGAAAGGACGCACGGTACAGCTCCATTGGAGGTTGCGGGTCGAGTATTCGAGGCCGCGGGCGGTTCTGGCAATCGTTATCCAGCGTTCCCTTTCTGTTTCGCCCGGCTTTTGCTAACAGACTCGCGTGACCGCTTCCCCCCCGACTCTGGACCTGGCTCCGGCCCTGGTCGTCCTGCCTGGGCCGCGCGCCGGCTTTGCCGACGGCGGCGGCGAGGGGCGGATGCTGCGAGCGCCGGACGCTCGCGACCTGTTCGAGCATGGGCCGGTCCTGGTCGCTCACGGGGCGATGACCGCGCGGCGGCTGAACCTGTCGCCGCCGTCGCGCTCGCCCCGTCTGTTCGACGTGCTGGAGCTTCATGCCTTCACCCGTCCAGGCGCCTTCTGCGCGCCGTCGGCGGTGGGGCTGGCCACGGCGCTGGGCTTGCCCGAACCGCATGGCGCCGCCCAGCAGGCCCAAAGCCTGCGCGAGAGCGCCGACGCCTTGCTGCGCGAGCTGGCCCTGACGCCCGTCCCCTCGCGAGAGGAGGCCTTGGCCGTCGCCGAGACCCTGGCGAAGGCCGGCTGGTCCTGGGGACCCGCCGTCATCGGCGCGCTGCGCTCGGTTCCGGTCGGCAACCAGTTCCGGGGCTCGGGCCTCGATGTCTGGGCGCGGCTCGCCGAATGGGAGGATCAGGCACCGCCGGGCGAGGCCGGTTCGCGGCCGATCGATCCGGAGCGCGCGGGCCAACGCCTGACCGAACTGCTGCAACGCTCCGGCCTCGAGGAGATCCGCGAGGCCCAGGCGACTTTCGCGAAGGAGGCCTCCTACGCCTTCCAGCCGCGCGAGCGCGAGGGCGAGCCGCGCATGATGCTGGCCGAGGCCGGCACGGGCGTCGGCAAGACGCTTGGCTATTTGGCGCCCGCCTCGCTGTGGGCCGAGGCCAACGGGCCGTCGGTCTGGGTCAGCACCTACACCCGCGCCCTGCAGCGCCAGATCGAACGCGAGAGCCGCTCGATCTATCCCGACCCCAAGGAGCGGGCGAAGAAGGCGGTGGTCCGCAAGGGGCGTGAGAACTACCTGTGCCTGCTGAACTTCCAGGAGCAGATCAACGGCGCCCAGCTGGGCAATGGCGACCTGATCGGCCTGGCCTTGACCGCGCGCTGGGCGCGGGCGACGCGCGACGGCGACATGACCGGCGGCGACTTCCCGGCTTGGCTGCCGACGCTGTCGGCGGTGCCGCCCTCGGCCCAGGCCAGCCCGGCCAACTTGGTCGATCGACGGGGCGAGTGCATCCACGCCGGCTGCCAACACTATCGCATCTGCTTCATCGAAAAGGCGGTTCGAGCGTCCAAGCGCGCCGACATCGTCATCGCCAACCACGCCCTGGTTCTGACCCAGGCGGCCTTCGACGGCGCGCGGACGGCGCGGGGGCTTAAGGGCGACAACGAGACCACCAGCCTCAAGCGCATCGTCTTCGACGAAGGCCACCACCTGTTCGAGGCCGCCGACAGCGCCTTCTCCGCCGCCCTCTCGGGGGCGGAGGCCGCCGAGCTGCGGCGCTGGATCCGAGGTCCCGAGGGGCGCGGCCGGCGGGGTAGGGGGCTGGAGGCGCGGCTGCTCGACATCCTGGGCGATCGCGAAGGCGCGCGGCAGGCGATGGGGCAGGCGATCCATGCCGCCGCCGCCTTGCCGGGCGAGGGCTGGTCGGGTCGGGTCGCGCCGCCCGACGGCCAGATCAATCCGATCGGTCCTATCGAGAACTTCCTGGTCGCCGTGATCGAGCAGCTGCGCGCCCGCACCAGCGAACGGGGCGGGGCCGATCTTGGCCTGCAATGCGACGCGCGGCCGCCCATCGACCTGGTCCGCGAGCGCGCGCCCGAGGCCGCCAAGGCCCTGGCCGCGATCGAGGCTCCGCTGCTGGCTCTGGCCCGCGCCTTGGAGGACGTTCTGGATGAGGAGGCCGAGCACCTCGCCCCCTCCGAGCGCGCCCGGATCGAAGGCGCGCTACGCGGCCTTGATCGCCGCGCCCGCATGACGCTTCCGGCCTGGCGCTCGATCCTGAAGGCGTTGGAGGAAGACGACGTCGATCCCAGCGAGACCGACCCCGACTTCGTCGACTGGTTCGAGGCGACTTTCTTGTACGGCCGCGTCGTCGACGCCGCCTGCCGCCGTCACTGGGTCGATCCGACCGAGCCGCTGCGCGCGGCGGTGCTGTCGCCGGCGCACGGCGTGTTGGTGACGAGCGCCACCCTGGTCGATCCGGCGCTGGAGGATGCCGCAAACATGCTGCGCAGCTATCTTTCGCCGGCGCACCTCGATGACCTCGAGGGCCAATGCCCGATGATCGCGCTGCCGTCGGACGTCGCGAGGGCGGAGCCACAGGTTCAGACGGCTTACCAATGTCTGCTGCAGGCCATGATCGGGCTCTATGAACGGTCCATTCCCGAAGCGCGTGAGGACCGCCGCACCACCGCCCTGGCATTGGCTGCCCTGAGCGTCGGCGGCATGGTCCTCGCCCGGACGATCCCTGACGTGGCGCTCGCCGCCGAGGTCCGCGACGCCGCGTTCAGGAAGGCCCTCGGGATGTTGTCGCTCGACGCCGAGATGGTTGATTAAAAACCAAGCGGTGGGCCGAACACCGGAGCTCGGAGGCGCCGGGCACCATTGTGGTCGATCCGCACCGTCACTTTCTCCACCTCGTGGGGAAGGACTGTAATGCTGTTCCCTGCGGTGCCGGGTCGGGCGCGCTGGTCTCGGGTTCACCGACACGGCTCGCATCCAGGTGAAGAAGGAGCGCCACACTGGACACCGATGTCCGCGATGATTGCCCGTGATCACGAGCGGCTGTGCGACCAAAGTCGAATGGAAGACGTTTTTGCTGCACCTAGCTGTTGCGTATGAGGACCGTATTGATCTCGGGGGCAGGGATCGCGGGACCGACGCTCGCTTATTGGCTGAAGGCCGCGGGCTTCGAGCCGACGCTGGTCGAGCGCGCGCCTGTTCTGCGCAGCGGTGGCTACGTCATCGATTTCTGGGGGCTTGGCTACGACATTGCCGAGCAGATGGGATTGCTTCCGGACATTGATCGCAGCGGCTACCATGTGCAGGAAATGCGCGTCGTTGACGATCGCGGCCGGAAGCTGGCGGGCTTCGGCACCCGGGTTTTCGCCGAGTTGACCGGCGGGCGCTATGTGACGCTGCAACGGAGCGACCTGTCGCGGTTGCTGTTCGAGAAGATCAAGGGCCGCACGGAGATCTTGTTCGGCGATGAAATAGTCGCCGTTCGTGAAGATCCGAAATGCATCAGGGTTGAACTCGAACACGCCGGAGAGCGCTGCTTCGATCTCTTGATCGGCGCCGACGGCCTGCATTCGGCAGTCCGCAGGCTGGCGTTTGGACCGCAAACCGCATTCGAAAAGCACCTCGGCTATGTCGTCGCGGCCTTCGAGGTGCGAGGTTATCGGCTGCGTGATCAGGACGTTTATCTGATGTATGGCCAGCCGGGGCGGATGGTCGGGCGTTTCACGTTGCGTGACGATCGCACCATGTTTCTGTTTGTTTTCGCATCGACCGACACGCATCTGCCAGCTTCGCCCGACCAGCAGAAGGCGATGGTGCGCGATGTCTATGGCGGTGGCGGATGGGAATGCCGAGAGATCCTCGCCGAATTGGACCAAACGGACGAGCTCTATTTCGACCGGGTAAGTCAGATCAGAATGCCAAGTTGGTCGCGCGGCCGCGTCGCCCTGGTGGGCGATGCCGCGTTCTGCGTATCGCTGCTGGCGGGGCAGGGGTCGGCGCTGGCAATGATCTCGGCCTACGTGCTGGCGGGCGAACTCGCCGCAACCCCGGAACGATATCAGGAGGCGTTTGCGAGATATGACGAGTTACTGCGGACCCATATGGAGACAAAGCAGCGCGCCGCCGAGCGTTTCGCCGGCGCCTTTGCGCCAAAGACCCGTTCCGGCCTGCTTTTCCGCAATCTGGTGATCAAGACCTTTGCCATTCCAGGGGTGGCGAGACTGGCCTTCGGCAGGGACATCGCCGATGCCCTGCCGCTTCCGAACTACAACTGGCCTCCGGATGATGGCTGCGGAGGGGGACGAAATCGTCATGGACCAGATGATGAGGAGGAGGATCGGTCCGAGTGATGATCCCGGGCGCGACCACGTGACA
>CAKZJK010000664.1 GCA_936942565.1 uncultured Caulobacter sp.
GCCCAAAAGGTCGCCGATCTCGTCGCGCGTGGTGATCTCGACCGTCTTGGTCAGATCGCCGTCGGCGACGGTGCGAACCGCTTCCGAGGCGCGGGCCAAGCCCTTGCTGACCAAGGCGGCGATGTAGACGGCCGCGCCGATCGCGGCGAGCAGCGAGACGATCGAGACGCCGATCAGCAGGTTGCGGGTGCCGGCGAAATCCTCGTCGGCCTTGGCGGAGGCGGCTTCGAGCTGGGTCTTGGAGAGCTCCACCAGTTCATCCGCGCGCGCGCCGGCTTCGGTCACGGCCTTGCGGCCCTCGCCCATCGATAGCGCCCCGGCGGCCGCGTCTTCGCCCGCGAGGGCCAACGGCAAGACCTTCGCGTGCGCGTCGGTCAGTTGTTCGAAGGCTGCGCCGAGCGCTTCCCACTTCGGCTTGCCCTCCGCCGTCGCCAGGCTTTCGGTCTTGGCGAGCAGGGCGTCGAAGGCCTGCCGCTCCTTGTCGAACGAAGCCTCGAGCTTGCGGACCTCGTCGGGCGAGCCGACCAGGATCATGTTCTTCTCGGCCCGCACCATGTTCAGCAGGTGAATTTCGAGCTGCTGAGCGGCCTCGAGCCGCGTGGCCGGCCCGTTTACCATCGCGTCCATTTCGCGATTGGCCTTCGACAGGCTGTTCAGGCCGAACAGGTTTCCGACCAGCAGCAGGACGATGATGAACCCGAAGGCCAGGGCGAGTTGCAGTTTGATGGTGAAACGCATGGGGGGTACTCCGGCCGCTCAGCGGGCTTGGGTCGGATGGAGGGAGGTGACCGAAGCCGTCTGGCCCCGAGCGGCGAAAATCTGGTCGAGGTCGGGGATCACGATCAGGTCCCCGTCCCGCCGGGCCAGCCGGCGGATGAAATCGGTCCGCCACCGCAGGCCGATGCGCGGAACCTCCTCGGTGGTCTCGTGGGTGATGGCGGTGACCTCGTGCACCTTGTCGGCGCGCAGGCCGATCAGGGTCGGCTCGCCGTCCAAGGCGTGCTCGATCACGACGATCCGGGTGTCGATGGTGGGCGCGCCCAGCTCCATCTCGAACGCGACGCGCAGGTCGACCAGCGGAATGATCCGCCCACGGAAATTGATCACGGCGCCGACGAACGACGGCGCGCCGGGCACCTGCGTCTCCGGCAGGAGGTCCAGGACCTCGCGGACCAGGCTGGCCTCCAGGGCGAAGGTCTCGCCTTGCAGGTCGAAGGTCAGGGCCTCGATGGCGGCTTGGCTCATGTCGCGCTTCTCCCTCAGCCCGCCACGCGCATCTGGGCGTCGTGGCGTTGGCCCAGATGAACCAGGGTCGGGATATCGAGGATCAGGGCCACGCCGCCGTCGCCCAGGATCGTCGCCCCCGAGAAGGCGCCGATGTCGGCGTGGAAGCTGGACAGCGGCTTGATGACTGTCTGGTGGTCGCCGAGGATCTGATCCACCACGAGGCCGACGCGATCCTGGCCCGTCGAGACCACGACGATCTTCTGGTGCGGATCGGGCGCGCTGCCTGTGTTGAACTGCTCGCGCAGGCGGATGAACGGCACGAGCTCGTCGCGCAGGGTGATCAGGCTACGGCCCGTGGAGCGCAGGTCCTGGGCCGGCGACAGCTCGACGCATTCCTCGACATTGGCCAGCGGAATGACGAACCGGCTCACGCCGACACGGATCAGCAGGCCGTCGATGATCGCCAGGGTCAGCGGGATGCGCAGCGAGACCACCGAGCCCTCGCCAGGATTGCTGGTGATGTCGAGCGAGCCGCGCAGGCCCTCGATGGTCTTCTTGACGACGTCCATACCGACGCCGCGACCGGACAGGTTGGTAATTGTCGCCGCCGTCGAGAAGCCTGGCGCGAAGATCAGGTTCAAGAGCTCGTTGTCGGTCAGGGCCTGGCCGGGCGTGATCAGGCCGTTCTCCTCGGCCTTGGCCCGGACCCGGTCGCGATCGACGCCGCGACCGTCGTCGGTGATCGTGATCAGCACCTCGGCGCCGGACTGGCGGGCCGAGAGGCGGATCAGGCCCGCTTCGGGCTTACCGGCCGCCAGGCGCTGCTCGGGCGTTTCCAGGCCATGGTCGGCCGCGTTGCGGACCAGATGGACCAGTGGGTCGGCCAGGCGCTCGATGACGGTCTTGTCGAGCTCGGTGGTCTCGCCCTCGATCTGAAGATCGATCTTCTTGCCGGTGTCGTTCTGCAGGTCGTGGATCAGGCGACGGAAGCGCCCGAACAGCTGGATCACCGGCACCATGCGCACGACCATCATCGTGTCGCGCATCTCCGCGGCCAGCCGCTCGATCTCCTCGGCCACGGCGCGCAGGGCGGTGTCGAGGCTGGAGCCGGCCAATTGCTTGAGGCGGGACTGGGCGATGACCAGCTCGCCGACCCGGTCCATCATCTCGTCCAGCCGCTCGGCGGGCACGCGGACGGTCTCGCCGCCGGACTTGGCGGCGCGGGTGTCCTGGGCGGCGGCGGTCTCGGCGGGCTTTTCGGCCTGGACGATCGCGGCGGTCTCGGCCGAAGCGGTCTCCACCTCGCCGGACGCGGTCAGTTCCTCGACCTCGAGGGTCATCTCGTCGATGACGAAGATGAAGACGTCGTCGATGGCGTCGCGGCCGTGCGGGGTGGTCAGCAGGACTTCCCAGGCCAGGCGGCATTCGGTCGGAACCAAGTCCTCCAGCATCGGAACGTCGTCGGTGATCACCCGGACCTGGCAGTCGCCAAGCTCGCGCAGTTCGTCGAGCAGCGGCAGGGGGCGAGCGCCGTTGACCAGCGCGTCGGCCGGCAGGCTGAAGCGGATCTTCCAGGTGGAGGCGGCGGGGGCGTCGGGCTCGGCCGGCGCGGCGGGCGCGTCGCCCCCCTCGACGGCGGCGTGCAGATCGGCCAGCAGCGCCTCGCCGGCGCCGGGATCGACCGGTCGCCCCTCGGCCAGGGCGCGCATGTGGTCCTGGGCGGCCAATACGCAGGCGACCAGGCGCGGCGTGGCTGGAACCTCGCCCTTGCGCACGCGGTCGAAAGCGGTTTCGCAGTGATGGGTGAAGGCGGCCAGGGCGTCGAAGCCGAACATCGCCCCCGAGCCCTTCAGGGTGTGCAGTCCGCGGAAGACCGCGTCGATCAGGTCTCGATCCCCCGGACGATGCGCCAGGTCGAGCAGGCCCTGCTCGACCTGCTCCAGAAGCTCCTGGGCCTCCTGACGGAACGTCTCGATGGGATCGAGGCCGCTCATTTGGCGAGGACCTTCTTGACGACCCGGACCAGCTGATCGGGCTCGAAGGGCTTGGTCAGCCACCCCGTGGCGCCCGCCGCCTTGGCTTGCGCCTTCACGTCGGCGTCGGACTCGGTGGTCAGGAAGATGATCGGCACGCCGGCCCCGGCGGGTCGCGCCCGCAGCTCCCGGATCATGGTCAGCCCGTCCATCACCGGCATGTTGAGGTCGGTGACGATCAGGTCGAAGCCGCCGGCCGAGGCCTTGTCCAGGCCCTCGGCGCCATTGGCGGCCTCGGTGACGTTGTAGCCTTCACCGCTCAGAGCGATCTTGATCGCAGCGCGGATGCTCGCCGAGTCGTCGACGGTCAGAATGGCGCTCATGCTGGTGTCTTTCCCCCAAACCAAAATTCAAGACGGTCGGCGTCGTCCGGATTCAGGAATCCGCCGCGTTGCAGGACTTGAAGCACCGCGCCCTCGGCGGGCTTTTCCAGCCGGATCGACTGGCCCTTGGCGGCCACCGTTCGGCGCGCCGCTTCCAGAAGTTGAGCCAGCGTCAGGTCGGCTTCCTCGACTTCGTCGAGGTTCACGACCACGGGCCCACCATGCTCCATCCCCGCCACCAAGGTAGCGTAGGCATCGGCTATACTTGCTACGGTCAGACTTCCTGAAAATCTGACGGAGTTTTCTAAAACTTCTGACACAACGCCCCCGCGTGCCGAAAATATATCCACGTTATTTGGACATACAAATTCTGACTAACATCCTTCTCGCGCCAGCCTTAAATCGAAGTAAATTTATCAACCAGGGCGACGGTGGCATTCCGTCACATGCGACGTGTTGCCACGGACTCTATGAAAACGAGCCCTGCTTGCCGCGCCCAGCGGGCCTGGCTTTCGCCGATAAGCTCTGAGATTCCCTGCACATGCGGGCCGTACAGCCTAGGCGAGCATCGCCCCGGACGGGTCAGGCGCCGCGGCGCCGC
>CAKZJK010000665.1 GCA_936942565.1 uncultured Caulobacter sp.
GGGAGGCGAGATGCAGCTGGGCGAGTTCCGGCTCGTGCCGACCATGCAGATGGGAGACCTGCGGATCACCAACGTGCCCATGGCCTTCGCCGACCTGCACATCTTCGATCTCTGGTCGCTCAACGATAGGCCGGCCGCCTTGATCGGGGTCGACGTCCTGCACCTCTTCGCCAGGGTCGAGCTGGATTTCGGGGCGGGGCGCGTGCTTTTCCGCCTGGGCGATGGCGGTCTGGCGCCGCGCATCTGGAGCGCATGACTATTGTGAACGGCCGCGGTCCATCACCTGGCGACGGCGCGCCTCGACCTTCTCCGGCGTGACCTCGCGGTTGTGCGCGCTGGAGCGTTCGTGCTCGAGCGCCAGGGCCTCGCCGTAGGAACGCGCATAGCCGTCGTCGATCAGGCTCTTGTAGAAGGCCAGGGTCTCGACCGGGATCGAGGCCATGTCCTCGGCCAGTTTCAACGCCGTGGGCAGGAGATCGCTCGGCGCGGTGACGCGATTGACCAGGCCCCAGTCGGCGGCCGCGCGGGCGTCGAGGAAATTGCCGCTTAGCGACAGCTCCTTGGCGCGATAGGGCCCAATCAGCCGCGACAGCTTCTGCGAAAGACCCCAGCCGGGCATGATCCCGACCCGCGCGTGGGTATCGGCGAAGCGGGCGGTTTCGGAGGCGATCAGGACGTCACAGGCGAGAGCCAGCTCGAAGCCGCCCGTGATCGCCACGCCATTGATCGCGCCGATCACCGGCTTACGGCAGCGCTCCAC
Organism: uncultured Caulobacter sp.; assembly: GCA_936942565.1. Taxonomy (GTDB): domain Bacteria; phylum Pseudomonadota; class Alphaproteobacteria; order Caulobacterales; family Caulobacteraceae; genus Caulobacter. Next base: position 761 of record CAKZJK010000665.1, read on the forward strand.
GGCGCGCACTGGGTTTGAGCGGGCGTCCTGATCGTTGGCCGCGCCCATAGCCGAGGCGTTGCCGCCCAGCTCCTTGAGATCGAGCCCGGCGGTGAAGGCGCGATCGCCGGCGCCCGTGAGGATCACCACGCTGACGTCCGGATCGGCGTCCAGCGCCATCATGGCGTCGTGGAGCGCCAGCCTGAGCGCCTTGGAGAGCGCGTTCATCGCCTCGGGGCGGTTCAGGGTGACGATGGCGATCGGTCCGCGTCGTTCGACGTCCAGCATGTGATCCTCCCTTGGATGTTCGATGTTCGGTCGATCTCCCAAAGGGAAGTCAAGTTGCGCGACAGGCGCTTGGCGGCTAAAGCCTGCGCGCCTTTTGGCTTGAGGAGCAGTCCATGACCGAGATCGTCGACATCATCGCCCGTGAAATTCTCGACAGCCGGGGCAACCCGACCGTCGAAGTCGACGTGATCCTGGAGGACGGCGCCTTTGGTCGCGCGGCGGTGCCGTCGGGCGCCTCGACCGGCGCTCACGAAGCCAATGAAAAGCGCGATGGCGACAAGGCTCGCTATCTGGGCAAGGGCGTCCAGCAAGCCGTCGACGCCGTCAACGGCGAGATCTTCGACGCGCTGTCGGGAGTCGACGCCGAGGACCAGCGTCGCCTCGACAATCTGCTGATCGAGCTGGACGGCACCCCGAACAAGGCTCGCCTGGGCGCCAACGCCATCCTGGGCGTCTCCCTGGCCGCCGCCAAGGCCGCCGCCGAGTCGGCCGGCCTGCCGCTCTACAAGTACGTCGGCGGCGTGAATGCCCGCGTTCTGCCGACCCCGATGATGAACATCATCAACGGCGGCGCCCACGCCGACAATCCGATCGACATTCAAGAATTCATGATCCTGCCGACCGGCGCCAAGGACTTCCGCGAAGGCCTGCGCATGGGCGCCGAGATCTTCCACGCCCTGAAGAAGGCCCTGAAGGACGCTGGCCACAACACCAACGTCGGCGACGAGGGTGGCTTCGCCCCGAACCTGGCCAGCGCCGAGGCCGCGCTCGACTTCATCGTCAAGGCTGGTGAGAAGGCCGGCTACAAGGCCGGTGACGACTTCGTCCTGGGTCTGGACGTCGCCTCGACCGAGTTCTTCAAGAACGGCAAGTACGAGCTGGAAGGCGAGGGCAAGTCGCTCGATCCGGCGGCCATGGTCGACTACCTGGCCGGCCTCGTGGCCAAGTTCCCGATCCTCAGCATCGAGGACGGCATGGCCGAAGACGACTTCGACGGCTGGAAGCTCTTGACCGACACCCTGGGCAAGAAGGTCCAGCTGGTCGGCGACGACCTGTTCGTGACGAACCCCAAGCGCCTGCAGATCGGTCTGGACAAGGGGCTGGCCAACTCGATCCTGGTCAAGGTCAACCAGATCGGCACGCTGTCTGAAACGATCGACGCGGTCGAACTGGCCCACCGTCACGGCTATACCAGCGTCATGAGCCACCGCTCGGGCGAGACCGAGGACAGCACGATCGCCGACCTGGCCGTCGCCCTGAACTGCGGCCAGATCAAGACCGGCTCGCTGGCCCGTTCGGACCGGACCGCCAAGTACAACCAGCTGCTGCGCATCGAGGAGATGCTTGACGACCAAGGCGTCTACGCGGGTCGTGCGGCGCTGAAGGGCCGCTAGGCTCTCGGTATCGTTGACGAGGGGCGCGGCTTCGCTTGAGGCCGCGCCCTTTTTCATGCCTCGCCGGCGACCTGCACGGCCATGCTCGGCGTCGTCGATTCCGCTCCAGGGCGCGTTTCGATCGCCGAAAGCCCGCGTTCAGCAACGGCTAACCCACAAATTTTCTAAAAGGGTGGGAATGGTTTCACGAGAGACCAGTTTCCGCGCCTTCGCGGCCGCGAAATGGCTTCGGCGATGCGGCATCTAGATGCGGCTGAAACCATCTCATCTGAAAGCATTGACGTGGGTCGCGGCAAGCAAGCGACCGGCGTTCGCAACGCCTGGATTTAGAAGGCGTTAAGCTGGGTCGGCGATGCTGCGAATCCCTCTTTGGGACACAGAGATGTTCGCCCGACTGCAACCTTTCCTGCCGACCGCGGCGATCTTCTTCCTGATTTTTTACTTCGCCTTTCACGCTTTGACGGGTGATCGGGGCCTGCTGTCCATTTCGCAGCGCAATGCGGACCTCGCAGCAAAAACGAAGGAACTCAGGAAGATACGCGCGGAGAGGATGGACCTGGAGGCCCGCGCTCGTCTATTACGCAGCGGCAGTCTGTCGGCCGACCTGCTGGAAGAGCGCGCGCGCTCGCTCCTAGGATACGCCGACCCGAGAGACTATGTGATCCGGGTCAAGCGTCCGAGCTGACCGAATCCATAATCTCTTGGAATCGATTGCCGGTCGGCGTGGCGCCATGTGGCTCCGCACGGCTTGATGGTGCACTAGGGCGTTTCCTTCGCGGAACCGACGACTTTTTCGGCGGGAAATGCTCTCAGGACGAAGGCCGCGATGAAGATTGGCCAGGGAGATTTGAATGGCGCGTACGCGCAAGGCTGAGGCCTCGGAGGGGAAGGCGGCTGACACCGGTGTCAACGCTTTCGTCGGAAAAGACGAACTCCTGAAATTCTATCAGGACATGCTGCTGATCCGCCGCTTCGAGGAGCGGGCCGGCCAGCTGTACGGCATGGGCCTGATCGGCGGCTTCTGCCACCTGTACATCGGTCAGGAAGCCATCGCGGTCGGCATGCAGTCGATCTCGCAGAAGGGCGACCAGATCATCACGGGCTACCGCGACCACGGCCACATGCTGGCCGCGGGCATGGATCCGCGCGAGGTCATGGCCGAGCTGACCGGCCGGGCCGGCGGTTCGTCCAAGGGCAAGGGCGGCTCGATGCACATGTTCGACGTCGAGACCGGCTTCTACGGCGGTCACGGCATCGTCGGCGCGCAAGTCTCGCTTGGCACCGGCCTGGCGCTCGCCAACGCCTACAAGGGCAACGGCAACGTCTCGTACGCCTACATGGGCGATGGCGCGGCGAACCAGGGCCAGGTCTACGAGAGCTTCAACATGGCCCAGCTGTGGAAACTGCCGGTCGTGTACGTGATCGAGAACAACCAGTACGCCATGGGCACCGCCGTCGAGCGCGCCGCCTCGGAAACCGCGTTCCACAAGCGCGGCGTCTCGTTCCGCATTCCGGGCGAGGAAGTCGACGGCATGGACGTCATCGCCGTCCGTGAAGCCGGCGCCCGCGCCACCGAGCACGCTCGCAGCGGTCAGGGTCCGTACATCCTCGAGATGAAGACCTACCGCTACCGCGGCCACTCGATGTCCGACCCGGCCAAGTACCGGACGAAGGAAGAGGTCGACGAGGTCAAGACGACCCGCGATCCGATCGATCACATCAAGGAGCGCCTGGCCAAGGCCGGCGTCACCGAAGACGACCTGAAGAGCGTCGACGCGGAAGTGAAGCGCATCGTCGCCGAAGCCGCCGAGTTCGCTCGCACGAGCCCCGAGCCGGATCCCTCGGAACTGTACACTGACGTATACCTGGAGGCCGCCGAGTGACGGACATCCTGATGCCCGCCCTTTCTCCCACCATGGAGGAAGGCACCCTGGCCAAGTGGCTGGTCAAGGAAGGCGACACCATCAAGGCCGGCGACGTGATCGCCGAAATCGAGACCGACAAGGCGACGATGGAAGTCGAAGCCGTCGATGAAGGCACGATCGGCAAGCTGCTGGTCGCAGCCGGCACCGAAAACGTCAAGGTGAATACGCCGATCGCCGTCCTGCTGGGCGAGGGCGAAAGCACTTCGGATGTCGCTGCGCCTGCCGCAAAGGCCGAGGCGGCGCCAGTCGCGGTTGCTGCTGAAGTGTCGGTCGCCGCACCCGCAGCCGTGCCCGCCGCGCCCAAGTCCGAACCGGTCGCTGATCCGGCCATCCCCGCCGGTACCGAAATGGTGCCGACCACGGTGCGCGAGGCGCTGCGTGATGCCATGGCCGAGGAAATGCGCGCCAACCCGGACGTCTTCGTCATGGGCGAGGAAGTCGCCGAATACCAGGGTGCCTACAAGGTCACCCAGGGCCTGCTGCAGGAGTTCGGCCCGCGACGCGTCATTGACACGCCGATCACCGAACATGGCTTTGCCGGCGTCGGCGTCGGTGCCGCCATGGCAGGTCTTCGCCCGATCGTCGAATTCATGACCTTCAACTTCGCCATGCAGGCGATCGACCAGATCATCAACTCTGCCGCCAAGACGCTCTATATGTCTGGCGGTCAGATGGGTGCGCCCATGGTGTTCCGTGGGCCGAACGGTGCCGCGGCCCGCGTCGCCGCCCAGCACAGCCAGGATTATGCCGCCTGGTACAGCCACATTCCCGGCCTCAAGGTCGTTCAGCCCTATACGGCGGCCGATGCCAAGGGCCTCTTGAAGGCAGCGATCCGCGATCCCAATCCGGTGATCTTCCTCGAAAACGAAATTCTCTACGGCCAGACTTTTGATGTGCCGAAGATGGACAATTTCGTCCTGCCGATCGGCAAGGCCCGCATCCATCGCGCCGGCAAGGACGTGACCATGGTCTCCTGGGGCATTGGCATGACCTATGCGCTCAAGGCGATCGCCGAACT
>CAKZJK010000666.1 GCA_936942565.1 uncultured Caulobacter sp.
AAAACCTTCCCAGGCACCGACGCCTATGTGCATCTGCTCGACATCGGCCCACCGGTCGGCCGTCCCGTGCAGTACCGCGTCAGCGGCCCCGATGTCGCCAAGGTGCGCGAGACCGCCCAGCAGGTCGCGGGCGTCATGCGCGGCAATTCGCATCTCGGCGCCGTGGTGTTCGACTGGATGGAGCCGGCGCGCGTGGTGAAAGTCGACGTGCTGCAGGACAAGGCGCGCCAGCTCGGCGTCACCTCGGAGGACATCGCCAACGCGCTGAACGGCGTGCTCGACGGCACCTCGATCACGCAGGTGCGCGACGACATCTATCTCATCGACGTGCGCGGCCGCGCCAAGGCCACCGAGCGGCACTCGCTGGAGACGCTACGCGACCTGCAGCTCTCCGGATCGAACGGCCAGTCGATCCCGCTCGCGGCGCTGGCGACGTTGCGCTACCAGATCGAGCAGCCGGAGATCTGGCGCCGCTCGCGGCAGCCGACGCTGACGTTGAAGGCCAGCGTGGTCGATCAGGTGCAGCCGAACACGGTGGTCGATCAGCTCAAGCCGGAGATCGCGGCCTTCAACGCCAAGCTCCCGGCCGGCTATCAGGTCGTCACCGGCGGCAGTGTCGAGGAAAGCGCCAAGAGCCAGGCGCCGATCATCGCGGTGGTGCCGATCATGCTGTTCGCGATGGCCACGATCCTAATGCTGCAGCTGCAGAGCTTCCACCGCCTGTTCCTGGTGTTCGCGGTGGCGCCGCTCGCCTTGATTGGCGTCGTCGCGGCGCTGCTGCCGAGCGGTGCGCCGCTGGGATTCGTTGCCATCCTCGGCGTGCTCGCGCTGATCGGCATCCTGATCCGCAACTCGGTGATCCTGATCGTGCAGATCGAGCATCTGCGCGAGGAAGGCCGGCCGCCGTGGGAGGCCGTGGTCGAGGCGACCGAGCACCGCATGCGGCCGATCATGCTGACCGCGGCGGCCGCCTCGCTGGCGCTGATCCCGATCGCGCGCGAGGTGTTCTGGGGCCCGATGGCCTACGCCATGATGGGCGGCATCATCGTCGGCACCGTGCTGACCTTGTTGTTCCTGCCGGCGCTCTACGTCGCCTGGTTCCGCATCAAGGCGCCGGAGGCGAGTGATTCGGTCGAGCCGGCTGCGCACGGAGCCTGACGCCAGGCTTGCCGGAATCGCAGATAATTGCGTGGGATAAGCCGTCCGCGTGGGTTAAAGCCTGCGCGGCGGCCGGTTAGATTCGGCTTCCATGGAAGGATGCGAATCATGACCGATCCTCAGATCGTCTGCCCCTCCTGCCGCACCGAGATCAAGCTGACCGAGCAGCTCGCAGCGCCTCTGATCGCGGAGACGCGCCGGCAGTTCGAGAAGCAGCTCCAGGCCAAGGAGGCCGATTTCGGCCGTCGCGAGGCACAGCTTCGGACCGCGCAGGAGCAGATCGCGCAGGCCAGGGCCGCCATCGACCAGCAGGTCGCCGCCAAGCTGAAGGCCGAGCGCACCGCGATCGCGCAGGCCGAGGCTGCGAAGGCGCGCGAGGCGGTGGCCGACGAAATGGGCAATCGCGATCGCCAGCTCGCCGAGCTGCACGAGGCCATCGTCAGCAAGGACGCCAAGCTTGCGGACGCCCAGAAGGCGCAGGCCGAGATGATGCGCAAGCAGCGCGAGCTCGACGAGGCCCGCCGCGAGCTCGACCTCACCATCGAAACCAAGGTGCAGGAGTCGCTCGTCGCCGTGCGCGACAAGGCGCGGCTGGAGGCCGAAGAGGGCCTGAAGGCCAAGGTCGCCGAGAAGGAGACCCAGATTGCCGGCATGCAGCGGCAGATCGAGGAGCTCCGCCGCAAGGCCGAACAAGGCTCGCAGCAGCTGCAGGGCGAGGCGCTGGAGATCGAGCTGGAATCGCAGCTGCGCGCGCGCTTTCCGCGCGACCTTGTCGAGCCGGTGCCGAAGGGCGAGTTCGGCGGCGACGTCATCCATCGCGTGATCGGTCCCGGTGGCCAGGCCTGCGGCGCGATCCTATGGGAGTCCAAGCGCACCAAGAACTGGAGCGATGGCTGGCTGGTGAAGCTGCGCGACGATTTGCGCGCGGCGAAGGCCGACATCGCGCTGATCGTCTCGACCGCGCTGCCGAAGGGCGTCGACGGCTTCGACCTGATCGACGGCGTCTGGGTCGCCGAGCCGCGCTTCGCGCTGCCGTTGTCACTGGCGCTGAGGCAGTCGCTGATCGACGTCGCCTGCAGCAAGCTCGCGCAGGAGGGCCAGCAGACCAAGATGGAGATGGTCTACGGCTACCTCACCGGCCCCCGTTTTCGCCACCGCATCGACGCCATCGTCGAGCGCTTCACCGAGATGCAGTCGGACCTCGACCGCGAGCGCAAGACCATGATGCGGCTCTGGGCCAAGCGCGAGGAGCAGCTGCGCGGCGTGCTGGATTCGACGGCGGGGCTGTACGGCGATCTGCAAGGCATCGCCGGCCGCGCCATGCAGGAGATCGAGAGCCTGGATATGCTGCTGATCGAGGGCAAGAGCCAGGCGGCGGAGTAGAGGCGCGTCACCTGCGCCGACCCAAGGTGCGCCAGCACCGCGCCCCGTTTATGCGTTTCCTATGCGGCTGCATATGGCCGCGTCTCGCATTCCTATGGCATGCGGATGCATATCCATCGCATCGAAGGCCGGCTCGCCGACCTTGTCATGCCGGATGGATCAGATGTCGCTTCTCACCGCTCCTGACAACCACCTCCACCGCGCGTCATGGCCTCAACGCGACGAGCGTGCCGACGCCAGGAGGCGCGCTTTGCTGGGCCAGCTCGCACGCTTCGCACTGGCGCTGACCGGTGCCTGCAGTCTGCTGACTTTGATGGTCGTGCTGAAGACCGCAGCCTACATGTCGCATCATCCGATGTGATGGCGAGAGCGACTTAGCTGCTGATGTGACGCTGACGCAGTGCCGCTTGCGCGGTTCACCTCGCCCCGCTTGCGGGGAGAGGTCGGATTGCATCGAAGATGCAATCCGGGTGAGGGGGTACAGGTCCCTCCACGTACACTTCCCGTGCGTGTCCGACCGGGCTGATCCCTGACATTTTGGACCGGGCTGATCCCTGACAATATTCCATCATTGGCGGGTTGTCTCCGCCGTTTCCTGCGCGACGCGGAGCCGCGCACGCGGCGGAGCAAAGCGCAGGAAACGGCGGTCGCGGTCGATCATCCCGAGGTCGCGATCCGAGAAGCGGATGATGTGGCCGCCTGTGTCGTGCTTGGTGAGGCCGACGAGCTCGCCGGCGAGCGCCTCACCGACGAACACGTGCTCGCCGCGCCATTTGATGACGCCGTTGGGCCGCACACGGCGGACCTCGTGATCGGCGTCGTACCAGGGATCGTCGAGACGGCTTGGCATGGCGCGCGCCGGCGAGCGCCAGAGCTTGACGGGTGCCACCTGGCCGAGCGCCTCGTGCGGCCGCTCCTCGTTGAAGTGGCGGCGAAAGGCGTCGAAGCGACGCTGCTGCTCGGCGGCGGTGCCCGCCGGCGGCTTCGACGTCTCGGCCTTCAGCGTGCGATGCATGCGCTCGTGCCGGCCGTTGTCCTGCGGGCTGGATGGTGGGATGTAGCGCGGCTCGATGCCGAGCTTGAGCCACCAGATCGAGAGCGACGAAAGGCCGCCGGCGCCCGTCGATCCGAACGGTACACCATTGTCGGAGCGGATCGCGCCGGGAAGGCCGATATCCTTGAAAACGCGTTCCATCGCGTCCTTCACGCCAGTCGAGGTCGGATCGACAATGCGCACCTCGATCAGATAACGGCTCGCCGCATCGGTGATCGTCAGTGGATCGCAGCGCGTTCCATCCCGGGTCCGAAACCAGCCCTTGAAGTCGATCGCCCATTCGTCATTGGGACCTTCCGCCGGCGTCACCACTTCGCCTTGCGCAATCGCCCGACGCCGACGCGGCCGCGCCTGGACCAGGCCTTCACGCTTGAGGATGTCGCCGATCGTCGAGGCCGCTGGCCAGTCGATCTGGGGCCGCTCGCTCCCCAGCCAGGCCTTGATCTTCTTCGGGCCAAAATGCGGAAACCGTTGCCGGGCGGCGATGATCTGCCGGACCAACCGGTCTGCTGTCGCGTGCGGACAGTTCTGTACCGCATGGCTCTGCTCTTCGAACCACTGCGGATCCCCGCTCGCGCGGCGGCGCTCCCATACGTAGAACGTCTCCCGGCTGATGCCGTGCCGCGCGCACAGCTCCGTCACCGTAAAGACGCCCGTCTCGTACTCCCGAAATAACCCAATACGCTGCTCCACAGGACTGCTCTCCCTGAAAGGCATCGTCCGATCCTCCTTCGAATCAGACGAAATTGGCCTGTCAGGAATCAGCCCGGTCTAAAATGTCAGGACTCAGCCCGGTTCATACCGAAGGCCGGCGAAGACGAACTGACGACGATCGCCGGCGCGATGCACGGCGCCGGTCGCAGCGTGCTGCAATTCGTGCTCGACATCTCGACCATCCACGAAGACCTGCCGATGATGCTGCGCATCGCCGACCAGACGAAATGCCCGATCTCTTTCTCGGTGACGCAGAACGATCGCGCGCCGCAGCGCTGGCGGCAGACGCTGGCCGAGATCAACGCCGCGGCCGAGCGCGGCCTGTCGGTAACGGCGCAGATCGCGGCGCGCCCGGTCGGGCTGCTGCTCGGGCTCGAATTGTCGCGCAACCCGCTGCAGACCCATCCGAGCTACCAGGCGATCGCGCATCTGCCGCTCGGCGAGCGCATCGTGCGGATGCGCGATCCCCAACTGCGCGCCGCCATCCTGAGCGAGCAGGCCAGCGCGACCGACGACCCGCTGTTCTTCAAGCCGGACTACGACAAGATGTACCTGCTCGGCGACCCGCCCGACTACGAGCAGCCGCCGGAGAACGCCCTCGGCGCCCAGGCGCGCGCCAGGGGCTGCCGGCCAGAAGAACTGGCCTATGACGCCATGCTGTCGGATCAGGGACGTGGCATGCTCTATGTCCCGTTCCTCAATTATTCCGACGGCAATCTCGACGCCACCTACGAGATGCTGCGCAATCCCACCAGCGTGCCCGGCCTCAGCGACGGCGGCGCGCATTGCGGCATCATCTGCGACGCCAGCTTCCCGACCTATCTGCTGACGCACTGGACTCGCCGCCGTGGCGACAAGCTCTCCATTCCCTTCGTCGTCGCCGCGCAGTCACGCAGGAGCGCGCTCACCGTCGGCCTGGACGATCGCGGCCTGATCGCCGCCGGCTACAAGGCGGATGTCAACGTCATCGACTACGACCGGCTGCATCTGCATCCGCCCAAGGTGCATTACGACCTGCCGGTCGGTGGCCGCCGCCTGATGCAGCAGGTCGACGG
>CAKZJK010000667.1 GCA_936942565.1 uncultured Caulobacter sp.
TTCTGACGCCACCCCGTCTGGAACTTAGCCCAGCGCCGCTTCGGCGACGGCTTCGGCGGTGATGCCGAACTTCTGATAGAGCACCTCGAACGGCGCGGAGGCGCCGAAGCTCTTCATGCCGACGAACTTGCCTGTCTCGCCGATGAAGCGCTCCCAGCCCATCTTGATGCCCGCCTCGACGGCGACGCGGACCGGAGCCTTGCCGATGACGGCGGCCTGGTAGGCGGCGTCTTGCTTGTCGAACAGCTCCCAGCAGGGGGTCGAGACGACGCGGGTCGGCTTGCCCTTGGCCTGCAGGACGTCGCGCGCGGCGACGGCGACGCCGACCTCGGTGCCCGAGGCGAAGATCGTCACCTGGGCCTCGCCGCCTTCGGCCGGCAGCAGCTCGTAAGCGCCCTTGGCCGACAGGTCGCCGCCTTGCGTGCGCACGTGCGGCGTCTTCTGGCGCGACAGGGTCATGACCGACGGCGTGCGCTGCTGCTGCAGGGCGACCTTCCAGCACTCGGCGGCTTCCACCGCGTCGGCCGGGCGGAAGACCAGCAGGTTCGGAATGGCGCGCAGGGAGGCCACGTGCTCGACCGGCTGGTGGGTCGGGCCGTCCTCGCCGAGACCGATGGAGTCGTGGGTCATCACGTGGATGACACGGGCTTCCATCAGCGCGCCCAGGCGGATGGCCGCGCGGCTATAGTCGGCGAAGGCCAGGAAGGTGCCCGAGTACGGGATCACGCCGCCGTGCAGCGACATGCCGTTCATGGCCGCGGCCATGCCGAACTCGCGCACGCCGTAGTGGACATAGCGGCCCTTGTAGTCGGGCGTGTCGAACGCGCCCATGCCCTTGACCAGGGTGTTGTTCGAGCCCGTCAGGTCGGCCGAGCCGCCGATCATCTCAGGGATCGACGGGATCAGGTGATCCAGGGCCGAACCGGAGTGGACGCGGGTGGCGTTGACCGGCTTGGCCTCCAGGGCCTTGGCGATGTGGGCGTCCAGGGCCTCGAAGGCGTTGGCGGGCAGCTCGCCGGCCATGGCGCGCTTGAAGTCGCTGGCGTTGATCGAGGCGGCCAGCTTGGCTTCCCAGGCCTTGCGGACCTTGCCGCCGCGACGGCCGACGCTCTTCCAGGCCTTGGCGATGTCGTCGGGCACGGTGAACGGCGCGGCGTCCCAGCCCATGGCCTCGCGCGCGGCTTTGATCTGGTCGTCGAACAGGGTGTAGCCGTGGCTGTGGGGGTCGCCTTCCTTGGGGCCCGCGCCCTTCGAGATCAGCGTCTTGCACGCGATCATGGTCGGGCGGTCCTGCTTGGTGGCCCAGCGCAGGGCGGCGGCGATCTTGCCGTGGTCGTGGCCGTCGACGACCTTGACCGCCCAGCCGGCGGCCTTGAAGCGGGCGACCTGGTCGCCGGTCTCGGAGATCGTGGCCTCGCCGTCGATCGTGGTGTTGTTGTCGTCGAACAGCACCGTCAGCTTCTTCAGGCGCAGGCGGCCGGCGATGCTGATCGCCTCGTGGCTGACGCCTTCCATCAGGCAGCCGT
>CAKZJK010000668.1 GCA_936942565.1 uncultured Caulobacter sp.
CGGGGTTCACCGCGAGCTTCATCGCCGGCTGGCCGCGCTCGCCGTGCGTCTTGCCCGCCTCGAGGATCAGGTTCTCGTCCAGCAGGCGTTTGGTGATGTTGGCGATGGTCGGCGGCGTCAGGCCAGTCATCGTGGCGAGATCGGCGCGGGTGAGGGGGCCTTCCAGGCGGATCGCCTGCAGAGTGACGCGCTGATTATAGTCGCCGGCGCGCTCGAGATTGGTGCCGGAAAGGCGCGCTTCCTGGGTCTTGTCCCTGACGCCGTTTCGCCGGCTCGCTGATCGCGCCATTCACTGTCCCCGCGACACCCGCTCCGCGCCCATTCCGCGACAGCATATTCCACACGATTCTCGACGGGATGATCCACCTCTGGTTGGCGGGAGTCGTGAAGATCGCGGCGACGCCTAAAAGCAAGCCTTGGCGGCTAGGTCTTCATCTCGCGTCGCCCAGCTCGGCGACGACGTCGTAGGTGTCGCCCCGATAGACGGATAGGCTGAACTCGGCGGCCCGTCCATCCGCGAGGTAGCCGCGCCGCTCGATCAGCAATCCCGCGTCGCGGGGCATGGCGCCGAGAAGATGGGCTTGCTCCGCGGACAGGCTCACGGCTCGCAACCGTTGCAGCGCCCGCACGGGGCGATGGTCGTTCTTTTCCAACGCCTCGTAGAGAGAGTCTTTCACGGCGCCTAAGTCCGGCAGGCAATAGGCTGGAATGGTGGCGTATTCCAAGGCCATGCGCGCGTCGTCGGCATATCGGATGCGGTGAAAGCGATAGACCGCCGCGCCTGGCGAAAGGCCTAACGCCAGGGCCTCCTCGGGCGTGACCTCTCCTTCCAGGCGACTGATCCAGGCGCTACGGGGGCGACGCCCGCGCGACAGCATGTCCTCGGAAAACGACGAGAGCTTGGAGAAGTTCTTTTCGACCCGACCCGCGATAAAGGTGCCCACGCCGCGCCGCCGGCTCAGCAGTCCTTCCTCCTCCAGGCCTAGCAAGGCCTTGCGCACGGTGATGCGGGACACCGCGTACTCTTCGGCGAGATCGCGCTCGGCGGGGATGGGCGTGTCGCGCGGCAGGACCTTGGCGTGGATCGCCTCCCGCAGTAGGCGCTGAAGCTGCATATAGAGGGGGGCCTTATTGCCTGGCTCAAGGCGGCCCACGAGCTCCGCGAACGACATGGCCTAACTCGAAACGGCGCTTAGGGCGTGGCCGCCGAAACGAAGCTCGGACGCGTGTCTCGCCAGCACGCCAATGAGCTCGGCGACGATCTCGGCGCTGGTTTCACGAGACGCCGAGGAGGCCAGGGTGGCGAAGCGGGAGTTCGCCTCCGCGGGCGCGCCACAGGAGCCATGGAGCTCCCTCACGCCTGTCAGGCGAAGGATCTCCGACGCGTTCCTGGGCGCCCGAGCCTGCCATGATCGACAGTCTACCGCCCGCACGGGCGACCATGCGCGCGATCTGGTCGATCCCGTTGGGCGCCCTATCGGCGCCGCCCGACGTCAGGATGCGTTCAAAGCCGAGTTCGACCGCGAGGTCCACGGCCGCGATGGGGTCCGGAACCAAGTCGATGGAGCGGTGCAGCGTCATGCCCAGGCCCGCGGCGTGCCGGCACAGGCGCGCCAGAACGACGGAGTCGAGTTCGCCCGAGGGCAGGTTGGCTCCAAGCACGACCCCTCGCAGGCCGGCGTCGCGCGCCGCATCGATGTCGCGAAGCATGATGTCCACGTCCGCTTCGGAAAAGACGAAGTCGCCATCCCGAGGGCGGATCATCGCGTAGACCGGCCTGTCGAGCCGCGCGGCGGTCCGCATGAGACCCGCCGAGGGGGTCAGCCCGTCCAGGGCGAGCGCCGAGCAGAGCTCGATGCGATCCGCGCCCCCGCGGCGCGCGGCGTCCAGGCCGCGGGCGTTATCGACGCAGACCTCCAAGAGGGGGCGATCGCAAATACCGTCCAGATCCATAACCATTCCAGGAGCAGGCGAGCGGCATCAAAGATCACGCCCGTGGTTTCGATAGATAGAACCAATTGCTGCCATTGGCCCTTGTGGTCGACTTATGAGCGATGACGCCCAATAAGCGGACGATTGTCGCCATCGCCTCGACGAGGCGTCCATAAGCTTATGTAATAACTAGATATTTCTCGCGTCTTGGTTGCGTCTTATGGCGCTTAACCCATGCCCATTGGTCACCCTGCGTTGCAAACTTATGCGCATTTTGAGAACGATAAAAACAATTTAAATTACCAATTGACGACGGGCGTAGCCCAATCCAGGCTAAAGGTCGCATCAGGTATCTTAATGGTCTTAGCCGTTCGGCGGTCCGCGAGGTGCCATGTGGCCGCCGTGCCGGCGGTCTGGCGGAGGCGAGGGTCTAGGCTCTCGAACAAGGGGAGGGGGACTCGAAAATGAGCCTCAAATCACACGTTCTACTGACCACCGCTCTGGTGGGCGTTTTCGCGGCGAGCGCCGCTTCGGCGCAGGCGACCGGCGGAGATACCACGGTCGACGAAGTCGTCGTCACCGGCATCCGCGAAAGCCTGAAGAAATCCATCCAAGTAAAGCGTGAAGCCAATGCGGTGGTCGACGTGATCACCGCCGAGGGCGTTGGCAAGTTCCCTGACCGCAACGTCGCCGAAGCGCTGGCTCACGTGCCTGGCGTCAGCGTCGATCACCAGTTCGGCGAGGGTGAGCGCGTCGCCATCCACGGCACGGGCGCCAGCGCCAAGCCGACAAGGCCGTTGATGGCCACGAGGCAGATGTTGTTGGTGAGGAAGAGGCCCTGCGCGAGAACCAGCAGCGCCAGCTTGCGGTTCAAGACAGCGCCAGCCAGGACAGCACGGCCAGCGGTGCCGTGTCGGC
>CAKZJK010000669.1 GCA_936942565.1 uncultured Caulobacter sp.
GAACTTCTCGCTCTCGAAGGCGAACTGCAGCGGGCGCAGCATCGTGTAGCCGGTCTGCGCCTGGTTCTGCAGGTTGACCTTGGCGACGAAAAACTTCATGCCCTGATTGATGTAGGGCTTGAGCGCCGCGCTGGCGCCCTTGAGCAGGCGCCGGACAATCTCGTCGGGCGCGGCGCGCGACGGCAGTTCCGAGACCGTGGGTCGCTGCCCGGCCATGGGTCCGTCGGCGAAGGGCGGCGGCGGGGTCCTCGGCCTAGCCGGATCGGCGAGCACGCCGCCATAGCCCCGAGCCGCGACAGGCCCGGCGACGAGCGGCGCCGGCGAGCGGCCGTCATCCAGGTCTGGAGAGGCTTCCGCCAGGTCCAGCAGCCCTAGCACCGTCGAGACGGGCTTGGCGGCCGGAGCCGAGGGCATGGGCTTCGAAGGGGCGAGAAAGGCGGCGAAGCGGGGTTCGACGTCATCTTCTTCAGAGGCCCGTGGCTGAGCGGCGGAGGGGCGCGCCATGGGCGTGGCTTCCTCCGGCTCTGGCGAAGGCGGTCGCGGTGTCGCGGAGCGCGCCGGGTGTTCGGCCAACTCGGGCTCGTCCAGCGCCGTCTCGGCGGTCGAAGAGGCGGACGGCGGTTGCTCATCCCCGACCGCCTCGGTCTCGGGTCGTGGCGACGCCGCGAGCGGCATTGGTGCCTCGACAGGCTGATCGCCATCCGTGGCGGCCAGAAGCCGATCGATCACGACCATCGCCGGCTCGGGCTCCTCGACGGGTGGCGGCGCGGCGCGGGCGAGCCAGCCGCTCAGAGCCCCCTTGAAGACTAGCAAGGCCGCCTTCAGATCGGTGTTAGGCGATACGGGCGCGGCTTGGCCCTCCGAGGCGGGCGTCGCGCTTCGGGCCAACCGGGCTTCCAGGAAGACGCCCGACTGCTCCACGGCCTTCCTCAAGCCCCGCCCCGTGGACATTTCGTAGGCGCGGGGCAAGCTGGCCACGAGGGCTTCGCCCGCGATCCGCACTTCCTGAGGCGTATCGGGGCGGTCCAGCACCGCGCGCACATCCGCCATCAGCGGCGCCAGGCCGGCCTGACGCGGGACGGCGTCCGCGGCGGCGATCCGCACCGCGCGCATCAGGCGGGTCTCCTGCGGATGGGGGCGCGGCGTCGACACGATGGGGCCTCCGCCTCCAGACGAGGAAGAAACCGCCGCGCGTCCGGCGTCCCGCGTCGAGGACTTGTCGGCCTCCTCCACGCCCTCTCGAGGCTTTGCCACGTCCGTCGCCGGTCGGCCAACCAGTTCGCCCAGGACGCCGGCGGCGTTCGCCAGCGCCGCGCGCGCCATGGCTTGCAGAACGACAGAATGGGGCTGGCTCCCGGACGGCGCGGCGGGAGTAATCGGGGTCAGGGGCGCGGTCGGGTCTATGGCCACGACGACGGCTCCGCGAGGGACGTTATCCAGAGATTAAGACTCGGACGTAAACCGTCGGTTAACCCTGTCGTTGGTCGCGGGCGCTCAGGAAATCGATCATCGCGGTGGCCGCCGCCTCGGATGGGTCGGGCATGCCCCGCCCC
>CAKZJK010000670.1 GCA_936942565.1 uncultured Caulobacter sp.
ACTGACCCTTGCGCATCTTCTCGGCGGTGCGCGCGGCCTTCTCGGCGTCGATGTTCGCCGCGGCCTTCTCGACCAGCGAGACGATGTCGCCCATGCCGAGGATGCGGCCGGCGATACGCGAGGGATAGAAGTCCTCGAGCGCGTCGGTCTTTTCGCCGGTGCCGAGCAGCTTGATCGGCTTGCCGGTGACCGCGCGCATCGACAGCGCCGCGCCGCCGCGGCCGTCGCCGTCGGCGCGGGTCAGGATCAGGCCGGTCAGCGGCAGGCGTTCGTGGAACGCCTTGGCGGTGCGCACGGCGTCCTGACCGGTCAGGCTGTCGGCGACCAGGATGGTCTCGGACGGGTTGGCGATCCGGGCGACCTCGGCCGCCTCGTTCATCATCGCCTCGTCCAGCGTGGTGCGGCCGGCGGTGTCGAGGATCAGGACGTCGTAGCCGCCCAGCTTGGCGGCGGAGACGGCGCGCTTGGCGATGTCGACGGCGCTCTGGCCGGCGACGATCGGCAGGCTCTCGACCCCGACCTGCGTCGCCAGCAGCGCGAGTTGCTCCATGGCGGCCGGGCGGCGGGTGTCGAGCGAGGCGACCAGCACCTTCTTGCGCTCGGTCTTGCTGAGGCGCAGGGCCAGCTTGCCCGTAGTCGTCGTCTTGCCCGAGCCTTGCAGGCCGGCCATCAGGATGATGCTGGGCGGGTTCAGCGCCAGGTTCAGGCCGGTCGGGACGTCGCCGCCGAGCATGTCGACCAGGCCGTCGTAGACGATCTTGACCACCTGGTCGGCAGGCTTGACCGAGCGGATGACCGCTTCGCCGCCGGCCAGTTCCTTGGCCTTGCTGATGAAGTCCTTGACGACCGGCAGCGCGACGTCGGCCTCGAGCAGGGCGACGCGAACCTCGCGCAGCGCCTCGTCGATGTCCTTCTCGGACAGCACGCCGCGACCGCCGAGACGTTCGAAGACGCCGGAAAGTCGCTCTGTAAGGCCGTCGAACATGTCGAACCCTGTTGAATACCCCAAGCATGACGGACGTCATGCTTGGATCCTTAAGACTCCGCCTGCTCACGAGCAGGCGGTGGCCAAACGCGATCAGCCCCCGTGGACGATCACGTCGACGGGGGTCCTCGCCGTCCTCGTCCGGATGGATCCCGCGCTAGCGGGCCGGGGTCGTGACGGTGGAGGCGCTGCTGATAAAGCGCCGGAAGCCGGGGCTTATGCACAGAAAAGGGCGAGGAGTCAAAGGGCGGCACTCGCGGACCGCCCTCTACGCATAAAGACGGGGTCTAGGATCAGGCCGCGCCCAGGAAGTCGCGCTTGCCGATCTCGACGCCGTTGTGCCGCAGGATCGCGTAGGCGGTGGCGAGGTGGAAGTAGAAGTTGGGGATTGCCTGGCCCCGCAGATAGTCGACGGCGTTGAACACGTGGGTCTCGCCGCGACGGGTCAGGGAGACCTCGCGGGTTTCGGCGCCCTCGAAAGCGGCCGCTTCAAGGCCTTCCACGAAGGCGATGGCGCGCTCCACGCGGGCGATCAGCTCGGGAAAGCTGGTCTCGACATCGTCCCAGGCCGGGACGTCGGCCTGGGCCAGGCGCGCGGCGCCGCCCTTGGCGAAGTCGGTGGCGATCTGCACCTGGCGGATCAGCGGGAACATGTCGGGATAGAGCCGAGCCTTCAGCAGAGCGTCCGGATCCCAGCCTTTCGCCTCGACATGCGCGGCGGCCTTGGCCAACACGCCTTTCAGGCCCTTGAGGCCCTGGATGAACACGGGCGCGCTGGCCTGATGGATCGAGATCGACATTGGGAAGCTCCACTTTGGGGATGCGCCTAGATAGGGCCGCGGCAAGCGGAACGGGAGAGCGGGGCGGCGGGTTTTAGAAGCTCAAGTTCAAACCCGAGAGGTTCTCCATGAAAGTCAGCGACGCCATGACCAGCCAGGTCTCGATCGCCCGCCCCACCGACAGCATCCGCCAGGTCGCCCAGACCATGGCGCAGGTCGAGAGCGGGGTCGTTCCCGTCGTCGAGGATGGCAAGGTGGTTGGCATGGTCACCGACCGCGACATCGTCCTGCGCGTGGTCGCCGAAGGCCGCAGCTTCGACAGCCCCGTCTCCGAGGCCATGTCCGACGGCGAGGTGCTGAGCGTCAAGGAGGATGACGTCCTGGCCGACGCCACCGCCAAGATGGCCAACAATCAGGTCCGCCGCCTGGTGGTTCTGAATGACGCCGGCGCCCTGACCGGCATCCTCTCGCTGGGCGACGTGGCCAAGGACTACGGCGCTAAGCAGGTCGGCAAGACGCTAGAGGAGATCTCGCAGGAGTCCGAAGAGGCGCAATAGGCGTAAAGAAAAAGGGCGGCCCCGCGAGGAGCCGCCCTTCGTCGTTCTAGGGTCGAAAGTCGCTTAGACCAGCGAGCCGTCGATCGCCTTGCAGGCTTCCATCAGGCCCTGAACCGACTCGACGGACTTGGCGAACATCGCCTTTTCCGCGTCGTTGGTTTCGAACTCGACGATCTTCTCGGCGCCGCCGGCGCCGATGACCACCGGAACGCCCACGTAGAGGTCCGAAAGGCCGTATTGGCCGGTCAGGTAGGTGGCGCACGGCAGGACGCGCTTCTTGTCCTTCAGGTACGAGGTCGCCATGGCGATGGCGCTCTCGGCCGGGGCGTAGAAGGCCGAGCCGGTCTTCAGCAGGGCGACGATCTCGCCGCCGCCCTTGCGGGTGCGCTCGACGATGGCGTCCAGCTTTTCCTGGGTCAGCCAGCCTTGCTTGACCAGTTCCGGCAGCGGCAGGCCGCCGACGGTCGAGTGACGGACCATCGGGACCATGTCGTCGCCGTGGCCGCCCAGGGTCCAGGCGTGGATGTCTTCGACCGAGACGCCGGTGGCTTCGGCCAGGAAGTAGGCGAAGCGGGCCGAGTCGAGGACACCGGCCATGCCGATGACCTTTTCCTTCGGCAGGCCCGAGAACTGCTGCAGGGCCCAGACCATCGCGTCGAGCGGGTTGGTGATGCAGATGACGAAGGCGTTCGGAGCGTGGGCCTTGATGCCCTCGCCGACGGCCTTCATGACCTTCAGGTTGATGCCCAGCAGGTCGTCGCGGCTCATGCCCGGCTTGCGCGGCACGCCAGCGGTCACGATGCAGACGTCGGCGCCGGCGATGTCGGCGTAGTCGTTGGCGCCCTTCAGGGCCACGTCCTTGCCGAACACGGCCGAGGCTTCGGCGATGTCGAGGGCCTTACCCTGCGGGGTGCCTTCGGCGATGTCGAACAGGATCACGTCGCCCAGCTCTTCGCGAGCGGCGATGTGGGCCAGGGTGCCGCCGATCATGCCGGCGCCGATAAGGGCGATCTTCGCGCGAGCCATGGGGTCTCCATCAAGGCTGTGGACAGTGAAATGTCGCGCGCGGTCTAGACCTGTCGCGGCCCGGCCTCAAGCCCCCTTTCCCGTTTCGCTGCACCGCGGCAAAGATGCGTGAACAACGATAAGCAGCGCAGGGGATGAAAGCCGTGGCCACGAAGACCGATCCGGGCAATTTCTTCGAGGACTTCAAGCTGGGCCAGAGACTGGTTCACGCCACGCCTCGGACGGTCACGGCGGGCGACGTGGCGCTCTATACGGCGCTCTACGGTCCGCGCTTCTCGCTGTTCTCGTCGGACGAATTCGCCCGAGGGTGCGGCCTTGTGTCCGCCCCGGTCGATCCGCTGATCGCCTTCCATGTGGTGTTCGGCAAGACCGTGCCGGACATCAGCCTCACCGCCGTGGCC
>CAKZJK010000671.1 GCA_936942565.1 uncultured Caulobacter sp.
AGTTTCGGGTCTGCGGTCCCTTGGCGTAACCGTAGGACTCGCCCGTCGAAATGCTGGCCTGGGGTCCGTAAGCGCCACGGGCCTGGGCGTAGTTCTCGTCCAGCGCGCGCAAGGACGCCCGTTGAGCCTGGATATTCGGATTGCTCTGGTAGGCGGTGGCGATCGCGTCGGCCAGGGTTTCGGCGTGAACGCGCTCGGCGCGGCCCATCACGGCCATGGCGACCGCCACGGCGATCATGGACGTCCGATGGAACAGGACTTTCGACAGCACTCGCGTTTCCCTGACTTGCCCGGCCCCGCCGGGTCGCGGCGGTTCAAGCCTCTATTTGTGGCTTAATCAAGAAGGAGAAACACAGTCGCCGCCTTTGTGACATTCTTGTCGCGCTGGATCCTGCGGCCCGAGGGCGCGCCTTTCGCCGTCCCGCGATCAAGCGCTCTTGCTGATCGGCGGGGCGCAGTAGGCGTCGAGGAACGCCTGGTGCTGTGGCAGGCGCGTGACCGTGGCGGCGATGTTGCGCTTCAGATCATCCAGAGCCTGCTTCAACTGCTGCGGCGGCATCAGGCGGCCCATGGCGTGGAAGGCCTGGGGCTGGACCCGCTGCCCCAGCAGCACCTGCAGCCACGAATCGACCTGGAACAGTTCGCCGGGCGCCTGGTAGACCTGGGCGCTTTCCCGGAAGAGCTCGATGCGTTGCGCGAGGCTGTCGGGGATCTCCATCTCGCGCACGCGGTCCCAGAACGGGCTGTCGGTCCGCTCGGTGGCCTTGTAGTGCAGGATGATGAAGTCGCGGATCTTCTCCAGCTCGTCGTCGGCGAGATGGTTGTAACGGTCGATGGCGGCCTGGCTGATCCCCCCGAACGGGAAGAGCTGCATCAGTCGCATGACCCCCACCATGATCAGATGGATGGACGTCGATTCCAGGGGCTCGACGAAGCCGCTGGAGAGGCCCAGGGCCACGACGTTCTTGTCCCACGTCTTGCGGCGACGGCCCGTGCGGTAGCGGATCAGGCGCGGCGGGATCAGGGTCTCGCCCTCGATCTCGCCCTGAAGCAGGGCCAGCGCCTCGTCGTCGGACATGTGCTCATTGCAGTAGACGAGGCCGTTGCCGACCCGGTGCTGCAGCGGAATCTTCCAGCGCCAGCCGGCATGATGCGCGATGGCGCGGGTATAGGGCTTGGCCGGTTCGGTCGAGCGGGTCTGGACGGCCAAGGCGCTGTTGGTCGGCAGCCAGTGGTCCCAGTCCTCGTAGCCGGCCTTCAGGGTCTGCTCGATCAGGAGCCCCCGGAAACCGGTGCAGTCGATGAAGAGATCGCCCTCGACGACCTGCCCCGACTCCATCACTAGCGCCTCGACCGAACCGTCGGTCGCGCTCTGGCGGACGCTGGCGATCTTGCCCTCGACGCGCTTGACGCCATCGGCCTCGGCCATGCGCCGCAGGAACTGGCCATAGAGGCCCGCGTCCAGGTGGTAAGCGTAGTTCAGCGGGCCGTTCTCGCCGGTGAAGAAGCGCTCGTCCTCGGCGGCCTTCAACTCGAGGCAGTAGTCGCCCAGGTCTCCGCCGAAGCCCTGCGCCTGGGCCTGCATCCAGAAGTGATGGAAGCCGCCCATCCACGTCGATTTGCCGACCTGGCCGAAGGAGTGGATGTAGCGATCGCCGATCTCGCCCCAGTTCTCGAACGAGATGCCCAGCTTGAAGGTCGACTGGGTCGCCCGCATGAACTCGGCCTCGTCGATGCCGAGCAAGGCGTTGAAGGTGCGAGCCGTGGGGATGGTCGACTCCCCTACCCCCACCGTGCCGATGTCCTCCGACTCGACGAGGGCGATGTCCAGCAACGGGCCGAGCTGTCGCGCGAGCGCGGCCGCGGCGGTCCAGCCGGCGGTGCCGCCGCCCGCGATCACCACCTTGCGGATTCTCTGCTCGGTCATGGCGTCACTCCCTCTGGATCCTATCGGTTGAGCCGGTCGAGCAGTTGCGCGCGCAACCGCCGCGCGGTCATCGTGTCCATCGGCCCAAGCGGTCCGCGCGCGCCTTCCGGCAGATGCGCGCCGGCCCGATCGGCGGGACCGAAGACGTAGTAGTCGAACATCGCTCTCCAGGCCTGTTTCTCGAACTCGGGACGATCCCTTAGGCTGAGAAGGCCGTGCAGCAGGGTGTTCATCGGCGTGTCGGCATGGGCCGGCGCGGCATTCCACCAGTAGTTCATCAGCACGTTGAACGGCTCCAGCGCCTCGACCTGGTGCCACCACAGCGCCGGGTAGACGAGTACGTCGCCGGGCTCCATCTCGGCCACCTGAGCCTTCGCGAGCGCCTCGCGGAAGCCGGGATGGGCGTCGAAGTCGGGATTCTCGAAGTCGACCATGCTGACCACCTGGCCGCCGGGCGTGGGCTCCAGCGGCCCCGGATAGAGGTTGGCGACCTGGTCGGGCGGGAACAGCGTGAAGCGCCGACGCCCCGCCGCGCAGACGGCGATGTTGTTGGACATGTCCCAGTGGGCGGCGGCCACCGTGCGGTTGCCGATCCAGATACCGGCCATGGGCGGCTGATCGCCGTAGACCTCGGGCCCGAGGCCCAGATCGTTCTCGGCCTTCAGGCCGGGGAAATAGGCGTCCAGATCCGCCGAGCCGACATAGACGGCCGGAGCGTCGTTGAGCTCCTCGACCGCTTCCAGTCGGCTCAGGAAGGTTTCCAAGGGCGCGCGTTCGGCCTTGAAGTTCACCGCCGCGCACGTCTCGTCGTAGAAGAAGCGGCCCCGGACCTCCGGTCCGGCCGAATAACCGACCACCCGGCCGCCCTGGTCATGGCTTCGGAGGTAGTCGCGGGCCGCCTGGCTGGATTCGAGGCTCTCGCGGACAATCGGCCAGTCCCGGACCAGGCCCTTGAACAGCATCGGGGTCTGGCCGGCGAGAATGGCGTCGAACGGAATGTCCGCCGGCGTGGCGACGGCGGCCTCCAGCGTTCGGCGGGCCGTCGGGGCGGTCATGCCAGGCGGGCCTGGCGTCGAGCCTTGCGCGCGACGAGGTCCTCGATATTGCCCATGGAGGCGATGATCCAGTGGGCGGCTCGAAGCAGGCCCGACTGGTGCAGCCTTTCCAAGGGCTCGCCCGTCACGGCCGCCAGCCGGTCGGGCGCGATCGTGAAGACGTCGGGCAGATCGTAGCTGGTCCCGTCGTCCAGCTTGATCTCGACGTCGATCGGCTCGATCAGGCCCAGCTCGTCGAAGAAGGCGAACATCGGACCGTTGATCTCGAGGCCATCATGGATCTGGCCCAGGGTCCTGCTGACGCCCTGCAGGTAGGGCGAGTTGCCGCCCGCCGGCAGGAAAAGGCGCTCGCCCTCGTCGCGGCTGACGCGCGGATGGTCGAGATCGACATGGATCATCGGACGGGGCTCTTCGCCCAAGGCGTCGCGCTGAAGAGCGATCGAGAACGGGCCGCGCCGCTGCACCGCCGGCACGTAACGGGCGTTCCAGCCGGTCTCGTCGAGGAACAGGTTCTCGTCGCGATCCAGGCCCAGCAGGACCACGGCCTGGTAGGCGCCGGCGCCGTCCTTGCGGATCAGGATCGGATATTCCCGCTGAGCCGCCTCGAATTCGGTGGGCAGGATCAGGGTCTGGTTGATCGCGTCCCCAAAGGTCGCGCCATGGCCGGCGATCACCCGCAGATCGGCGTGATCGACATTGTTCAGGAGCACTCGGTTCATTGGGGCGCACTCACGCTGTCACAAGCGTACTTCAAAGGAAGAAAGGGGCC
>CAKZJK010000672.1 GCA_936942565.1 uncultured Caulobacter sp.
CGCGCCGGGCGGAGCCGTGTCCTCGATCCGCTTCAGGATCTTGGGCAGGTAGAGCGTGTTGTAGCGCAGCCGGCTGATGGCGTTGGGCAGATCCTTAGCGCCGTTCCAGCAGTGCTCGTCCTTGTCGCCATAGGCGACCTCGCCGCCATAGGGCGGGTCCTTCAAGCTGGTGAAGACCTCCTCGGCGACATAGACCGCGTTGTTCAGGAAGTAGTTGTCGCCGCGGCCGACATAGACGTGGATCTTGCCCGCCAGCTTGGGGCCCAGGGTCTTCCAGTCGCGCTGGATGATATGGGTCAGGTCGTAGTGCTCGCGCCAGTAGTCGGCGACCGAGCGGTCGATCTCGCCGGTGACCTTGTCGAAGATCGGCTTGGGATAGCCGTCCGGCCCTCGCGGCCCGTAGACCGCCTGCCAGATGTCGTACTGCTCGCCCGACCGGCCCTTGTCGCCCAGGGCGAGCTCGTAGCTGTTGACGTCGCGCTGGGTGGCGAACACTTCGCCCAGATAGTTGCGATAGCCCGCCCGCTCGATCGACCGGTTGGCGCCCCGCAGCACGTAGGCGTTCTCGTCCTTGTAGAGATCGATCGTCGTGTACTGGCGGAAGCTGATCGGGTCGGGGCAGGCGGCGAAGGCGCCGTTGTACATGTCCGGATAGAAGACCTGGGTCGCCAGGGCCTCCCAGCCGCCGGTCGAGCCGCCGTAGGTGAACCGCGCCCAGCCCTGGCCGATACCCCGGAATTGCTTCTCGATCGCCGGGATCAGCTCCTTGTTGATGGCGTCGCCATACGGGCCGAGATTGGCCGAGTTCACCGCGTAGCTGTCGTCGTAGTACGGGTTGGCGTGCTCGATCTCGATGGCCAGGAAGCGCGGGAAGTTCGGGCCGCTCCATTGCTTGTAGAAGTCGTAGGCCTCCTGCTGCTGGATCCGGTTGTAGCCGGCCAGATGGAAGCGATCGGAATAGTCCGGCTTCAGATCCGGATCCGGCGGGGTGGTTCGGAAGCCGCCGAAATCGTCCGGATAGTGGCCGTGGAAGACCATGAGCGGATAGCGGGCGTCGGGATGGGTGTCGAAGCCCGCGGGAACCAGGACGTGGGCGCCGAGATACATCGGCCGGCCCCAGAACTTGCTGAGCAGCTCGCTCTTGATGCGGACGTGCTTGATCCAGGGCGTGTCGGCCGGGCGGGGGATCTCGGGGATCTTCTGGTCGAGGCTGACGGCGATCCTGCCTCCGCCGACGAAGGTCCCGTCCGGGCCGATCTCGACCTCGATCGGGGTCGAGTAGAGGTTTCCGGGCTTGGTGTTCCAGTGCTGGCCTTCGCCCTGGTCGGGCGGCAGGCTGACCACCGCGCCGTCCCCTCGCTTAAAGGTCTCATAGCGGTTCAGCACGACCTGCAGCCGATACTTGCCCGGCTTGACGGCCGACAGGCTCCTGACCGGCCAGCCGAAGGCCTGGTCGTCGACCGTGACCGCGGCGTCCGGCGCCAGGCCCTGGACGTTCTGGCCGAAGACCATCTGGGTCTTGAGGTCGAACCAGATCTGGGCGCGCGGCTCGGCCGACGGGTCGTTGGACAGCAGCAGCAGCAGCCGGCCGTCCAGGGGCGCGGCGCTCATCGCCTTGGGAAACGAGACCGCGACGGTCGGCGCGGCCGACGCCGCCAAGGGCAGGGCCAGCGCCGCGGCGGCGACGGCGGCGGAGATCAGACGACGCATGCGGAAGGCCCCTCCAGGAGAACCTTCCGACCGTGCCGCGCCGCTTCCGCCTCCGCAACCTCTAGAACGTCTTGCGCACCCGCACATTGACGAACGTGCGCGGATCGATCGTCCGGTCCTCGACGAAGGCCACGGTCCGGTTCGGGCCGCGGTTGGCGAAGACCGTCCGACGGATCGTGAAGTCGTCCCAGATGTTCAGCTGCGCCTTGATCGCCAGGGTCGGGGTCGGCTTGTACTCGGCGAAGGCCTCGTAGTAGCGCGAGCCGCGCCAGACGCTGGTCTGGTCGACGTCATAGGTGCCCTGGCCCAGCAGCGGCAGCCAGGTGATCCCCCACTGGGTCTTCCACGAGACGATGTCCTGCTGGAAGCCGATATTGGCCTGGGTCGGGCGGACCTTGGTGATCGGCCGGTCGCGGCCGGTCGTCGGGTCCTTCACGTGGCTTTCGTTCCAGTCGTTCTTGAAGGTGAAGCGGCCGCCCTTGATCCCCAGCTTGTCGGTCGGGACCACGATGTTCAGGCTCAGCCGGTCCAGCGTGCCGTCGCCGATATTGCCCACCGCCGACAGGCCGTCCGGCAGCGGCAGGCGATCGATCACGCCGATGATCTCGTCGTGGCGATAACCGATCGACACCACGCCCTGGCCCCAGAAGCGCCGCTCGTAGATCACTTCCGAGATCCAGCGCTGCTCGGGCTTCAGCTCGACATTGCCGCCATAGACGGTCTCGTCGTCCAGGTCCGACGAGGCGGCGAAGTCCTCGAAGTCCAGTTGGCCCAGCTCCCGCTCGAAGCGGACGCGCACCTGGTTGTTGGCGATCGGCGTCCAGGTCGCCAGGAATCGGGGCTTGGCGTAGAAGAAGCTCTTCTTGTTTTCGGCGTCGCCCGACTGCTCGAGCCGCGACTTCTCCAGCCGCAGGCCGCCCTCCAGCGTCAGCTTGGGGTTCACGCGCCAAGTGGCCTTGGAGAAGGCCTCGCCGCGCAGCTCCTCGACCTTGACCGAGGCGCTGGGCAGCGGCACCCCGACCCCGCCCACGCTGTAGGCCTGGGTCACGTCCAGCATGTTGTAGGCGCCCTCGGCCCCCGCCTCCAGGGTCAGGGCCGCGGAGAAGTCGTGCCGCAGCAGGGCGCGGAAGATCGACTCCGAGCTGTCGCCGTCGGCCACGAAGCGCTGCTGGTCCGAGGTCGCCCCGTTCAGCGTCGCGTCGCTGGTCGAGACGTTGTCGAAGTCCTCGAACGAGTGGATCAGCCGCGTCTCCAGCGCCCACTTCGGCGCCAGCGGCCGGGTGTAGGTCAAGCCCAGCTCGCCCGAGTGGCTTTCCTCGTCATAGGCGCTGCGGCGGAACGCGGTGGGCGAGGTGAGGTCCGTCCACTCGTGCCAGTCGTTGACGCCGAAGCGCGTCGTGGCCTCCAGCTTGCCGCCCAGCAGCGGTCCCGACCAGTTGGCGCGGATCGAGCGCCCGCCGCCATAGCCGTCGTCCAGATAGGCCTCGTCGCGGACCAGCTTGCCCGTCCCGTCGTGGCGAACGCTGCGGCCCGCGCCGTTGGAGTCGCTGGTCGAGGTGCTATCGCTCAGCAGCACGCCCCAGCTGGTGTCGCCGTTGGTGGCGGTGAACTGGTAGCTGCCGCCATAGACGTCGTGGCCGCCGTCGAACAGCCAGGCGTTCCAGGTGGCGATCTGCTGATGGCTGACGCCCTTCTTCTGCACCACGTTCACGACGACCGAATAGCCCTGCATGTCGACGCCGGGCGCGCCGCCGCGGATCAGCTCGATCCGCTCGACCCGGTCGGCCGGAATGCGCGACAGCACGTTGGTGGCGGTGTCGTTCTTCGAGGCCGGGCGGTTGCCGTTGATCAGCACGTTGCCGACCGCGCCCTCGAAGCCCCGCGTGCCCGAGCCGTCCTGGATGGTGAAGCCCGGCACCCGGTTGACCATGTCTTGCGCCGTGTTCGGACGATTGGCGGCGAAGAAGTCCGGGGTGAAGACCAAGACGCCCTTCTGGGCCGTGTCATCCATCGGCGCCTGCGCGGTCGGGCCGGTGGGGACCGGC
>CAKZJK010000673.1 GCA_936942565.1 uncultured Caulobacter sp.
CGCTGTCCTTCACCGTGATCTCGCCGACGGGGACGTTCCAGCGGTTGGCGGCGGCCTGGACGAACATGGCGCGCGTCGTCGCGCCGGCCTTGCGCAATTGCTCCCACGAGTTCGAGATCGCCGACGAACCGCCGGTCAGTTGCGCGCCCAAGGCGCCGTTCGCGTAAAGCTTGGCGTTGGCGGGCGCTTGCTCCACCCGGACCCGAGCCCAGTCGGCGTCCAGCTCCTCGGCGACGATGGCCGCGAGGCCGGCATGGTTGCCCTGGCCAAATTCGATGTGCTTGGAGATCACCGTCACCGCGCCGTCGGGCGCGATCTTGATGAAGGGCCCAAAGGCGCCGACCTCGACCTTGGAGCCCATGCTCATCAGGTCGGCTGGCGAGCAGCCGACCAGCAGCGAACCGCCGACCAGCGCGGCGCCGACGACCACGTCGCGGCGGCTGGGCGCTTCAGGCTTGAAGGGCGCGTTCATCGGGCGCCTCCCTCGGCGACGTCCTTGATCGCGGCGCGGATGCGTTGATAGGCGCCGCAGCGGCAGATGTTCCCGGCCATGGCGCTGTCGATGTCCTCGTCCGAAGGCTTGGCGTTCTCGGCCAGCAGCGCGGCGGCCGACATGATCTGGCCCGACTGGCAGTAGCCGCATTGGGGCACATCATGGCGCACCCATGCTTGCTGCACCGGATGAGCGCCGCCCAGGCCTTCGATGGTGGTGATCTTGCCGGCGCCGACGGCGGCGATCAGCGTCACGCACGAGCGGATCGGCTGGCCGTCCAGGTGAACCGTGCAGGCCCCGCATTGGGCCAAACCGCAGCCGAACTTCGTGCCGGTCAGCCCCAGCTCGTCGCGCAGGACCCAAAGCAGCGGTGTGTCGGGCGCGGCCTGGGCCGTCACCGCCTTGCCATTGATATCGAGCGTGGTCGCCATGCCTTTTCGTCTCCCGCGAGGGCGGACGCGCCGCGTCCACCGCGAATGCTAACACCGTTCACATCCGACTTGACCAGAGTAAATCGCGTCCGCCTGTATCGGGGTCGATCAAAGCCGCTATGCTCTTCGTCACGACCATTCGGAGGATCCGACATGCGGCGCGCCCTCGCCTTCCTCGCCCTGCTCGCCCTGACGGCGGCCGGCTGCGCGACCCTGGCTCCGGACGCCAGCGACGCCCCGATCCGCTACCGCTGCCAGGCGGGCAAGACCTTCACCGCGGCCTACGCCCTGCATGGCAAGCGCGTCGTGGTGAGCGCCGGAGGCGTGACGCGCGCCCTGAAGCTCGCGCGCTCGGCCTCGGGCGCGCGCTACACGGCTGGCGACGCCGAGATCTGGGGCAAGGGTCCCGCCGCGACCCTCAAGGGGTTCCCCGGCGGCCCCTACCTCGATTGCAACGCGCAATAGTTCGAGAAGCCGAGTGGATTCCTTTCCCGCCTATTTCCCGCTCGCCGGCCGGAAGGTCGTGATCGCCGGTTCCGGCGAAGCGGCCGACGCCAAGGCCCGGCTGTTCGACGGCTCGCCCGCCACGCTCGTCCGCCTGGGGGCGCCCGACGCCTTCTCGCCCGAGGCCTACGCGGACGCGGCGCTGGTGTTCGTGGGAAGCGCCGACGAGGCCTTTGTCCAGGCCGCCGTCGCCGCCGCGCGGACCGCCGGCGTCCTGCTCAACGTCGTCGACCGCCCCGCGCTCTGCGACTTCAACACGCCCGCCATCATCGACCGGGGCCGGGTGGTCGTGGCGATCGGCACCGGCGGCTCGGCGCCCGTGATGGCCAGCCTGCTGCGCAACGCCATCGAGACCCAGGTTCCCGAGGGCCTGGGGCGAGTCGCCGCCCTGCTGGCCCGCTTCCAGGACGAGGTGCGCGCCGCACTGCCCGTGCTGCACGATCGCCGCGCCTTCCTGCGCGCGGCCGCGCGCGGGGAAGCGGCCGAGGCGGCCTTGGCCGGCGACATGGCGCGGGCGGAAACCCTGCTGCGCGAGGCGCTCGCCGACGGCGTGGCGCGGGCGGGCGGCTTGAAGTTTCTAGCGGCCGCGGGACCGATCGATCTGCTGAGCCTGCGCGCCACCCGCGTCCTGGGGACCGCCGATGTCGTCGTGATCGATCCGGGCGCCAACCCCGACGTCGTCAGGCTGGCCCGCCGCGATGTCGAACGGCTGACGCCGGAGGAGGCCGACGCGGATCACCTGACGGCCCTGGCCCACGAGGGCCGCGAGATCCTCTGGCTGCGCGCGGGGCCCCCGCCGCCCGCGCTCCTGGACCGGCTGGCCGAGGCGGGCGTCGCGGTCGAAGCCTTGCCCGTCGCCGAAGAGGGCTAGGCCGCGCTCAGTCGAGCGACCGGCCCTTGGTCTCGGGCAGGAAGAACAGGGTGGTCAGCACGCTCAGCAGGGTGAAGCCCACCGGGTACCAGAGGCCGGCATAGATATCCCCGACCGCCGTCACGATGGCGAAGGCGAAGAACGGCACGAAGCCCCCCACCCAGCCCGTGCCGATGTGGTAGGGCAGCGACAGCGCCGTGTAGCGGACGCGGGTCGGGAACAGCTCGACCAGACAGGCGGCCAGCGGACCGAACAGGGCCGTGGCGCCGATCACGAAGACCAGAAGAACCGCCAGCATCATCGGCCGGTTCATCCGCGCGGGATCGGCCTTGGCGGGATAGCCGGCCTCGGCCAGGGCCGCCTTGATCCTGGCCTCCACGTCCGTCTTCACGGCCTTGGCCTCGGCTTTCGGGAGGCCCTTGGCGCTGGCCGACACCACCTCGACGCCGCCGACCTTCATGGTCGCCACGGTTTCGGCCTGGGCCCTCTGGTTGACGTAGGAGACGCCGGCGTTGGCGAGGGCGCTCTTGACGATGTCACAGGCGGTGACGAAGGCCGCCTTGCCGACCGGATCGAATTGCAGGGAACAATCCCCGGGATCGGCGACCACCACCACCGGCGCGCGAGCGCTGGCCTCGGCGAGGGCGGGGTTGGCGGCCTTCTCCAGCAGGTGAAAGCCCGGGAAATAAAACAGCAGCGCCAAGG
Organism: uncultured Caulobacter sp.; assembly: GCA_936942565.1. Classification (GTDB taxonomy): domain Bacteria; phylum Pseudomonadota; class Alphaproteobacteria; order Caulobacterales; family Caulobacteraceae; genus Caulobacter. Next base: position 3,005 of record CAKZJK010000673.1, read on the forward strand.
TCATGCCGCCCAGCATCACCGGCTTGCGCCCGATGCGGTCCGACAACCAGCCGAACACGACATAGAAGACGGCGCTGATCGCCGTGGCGGTCATCATCAGGCCGTTGATGTCGACCGCGTCGACCTTCAGGAACTTCTCCATGAAGGTCTGGACGTAGAAGAAGGTGGTGTACCAGACCGCCCCCTGGGCCGACATCATGGCGAAGAAGGCCAGCAGGACCAGCTTGAGGTTCTTCCACTGGCCGAACGCCTCGGCATAGGGGGCCTTCGAAGCTTCGCCCTCGGCTTTCATGGCCTCGAAGGCGGGACTCTCGGTCAGCTTCATCCGCATCCAGACGGAAACGCCAAGCAGGCCGATCGAAACGGCGAACGGTATGCGCCAGCCCCAGGCGTCGAAGGCGTCGGGCCCGACATGGACGCCAAGGATCCAGCGGGTCAGCAAAATGACCAGCAGGGCGCCGAACAGGCCAAAGGCCGCGGAGGTCTGCACCCACGAGGTCGACCAGCCGCGCTGGTCCGGCGGCGAATGCTCGGCGACATAGATCGCCGCGCCGCCGTACTCGCCGCCCAGGGCGAAGCCCTGCACGCAGCGCATCAGGACCAGCAGGATCGGCGAGATGATCCCCACCTGCTGATAGGTCGGCAGGAAGGCGATAGCGAAGGTCGCGCCGCCCATCAGCAGCACGGTGGCCAGGAAGGCTCCCTTGCGGCCGGCCTGGTCGCCGATCTTGCCGAACACCAGGGCGCCCAGCGGCCGGAACGCGAAACCGACGCCGAACAAGGCCAGGGCGGCGACGTAGCCCGCCGTCTCGTTGAGACCCGCGAAAAACGTCTTGGAGATGACCTGAGCCAGGCTGCCGAAGATGAAGAAGTCGTACCACTCGAACGCCGTGCCAGCCGACGAGGCCGCCACCACGGTGCGCATCGAGGCCCGTTCCTGACTCTGGTCAGCCATGTGTTTCCCCCAGGTTTTCTCCTGCTTTAGCGTGCTTCAGCCCGCCGGGGAAAGAGCCGGAACGTCGTTAGGCGAGCGCGCTCCGCGAAGCGCTCGCGCGAGAGGGTGCGTCGCTCGACAGGCGGAGAATCTCGGCGACCAGGGCGGCCGGGGAAATCGGCTTGGCGGCGACGCCGTCCATGCCCGCGGCGCGATAGGCGGCGCGCTGGTGGGCCATGACGTTGGCGGTCAGGGCGATGATCGGCGCGCGTCCGGCCTCGCCGGCCAAGGCGCGGATCCGACGAGCCGCCTCGAGCCCGTCCATGCCAGGCATCTGAACGTCCATCAGGATCAGGTCGAAGCCGCCATCGCGCGCCGCGGCGACGCCCGACGCGCCATCGTCGGCCACGGTGACCGCCGCGCCCAGCTGCTCGAGGATGCGTCGCGCGACCAACTGGTTCGTGGCGTTGTCCTCGACCACCAGCACGCGCAAACCCGCCAGGAGGTCGGCGGCGTCGGCTTCCGCGGCGGCGGGCGGCGCGGTGGCCGGGGCGGCTATGGTCAGGCTGAAGGTGGACCCGATCCCGGGCTTGG
>CAKZJK010000674.1 GCA_936942565.1 uncultured Caulobacter sp.
CCGCCGATGGCCGCGGGCCAGGTGATGCAAGCATAGCCCGCCGAGGCCTTGGTCGCCTGCCAGTCCTTGGCGGCGGCCATGTGCTCGGGCGTGTTCGGCTTGACGTCGCCCCACTTGGCGCGATGGGCGGCGGCGTGCTCGGCGAGCCAGGCGCGAGCCTTATCGCGATAGGTCGCTTCTTCCGGGGAGTCGTTGAAATCCATGATCCTGTTCCTCCCTTAAGCCGCGTTTTTCTGTTCGAGCTGGCTGACCAGCCGTTCCTTCCAGACCTTGGGCGCGCCGGCGACCAGGCTGAGTTGCCGCGAGCGGCGGTAGTAGAGGTGGCAGTCGACGTCCCAGGTGAAACCCATGCCGCCGTGCACCTGGATGTTCTCCTTGCTGGCGAACCAGAAGGCCTCGGACGCGGCGATGCGCGCCGCCGACGCCGCGATCGGCAGTTCCGGCGCGTCGTCGTTCAGTGCCCAGGCGCCATAATAGGCGTTGGAGCGGGCGACCTCGTTCTTGACGTACATGTCGGCCAGCTTGTGCTTGATGGCCTGGTAGCCGGCGATCACGCGGCCGAAGGCGTAGCGGCCGAGCGCGTATTCGCGAGCCATCTCGAGGCACCGGTCGGCGCCGCCCAGTTGCTCGAAGGCTAGCAGGACGGCGGCGCGATCGAGGATCGCCTGGACGATCTCGAAGCCCGCGCCGGCGTCGCCCACCCGCTCGGCGGGCGCGCCGGCGAAGGTCAGCTTGGCGACGCTGCGCGTGGGATCGAGGCTCTTCAGCGTCTCGCGCGTCACGCCCGCGGCGGTCAGGTCGACCAGGAACAGGCCGGGACGCCCGCCCTCGCTGGCCAGCACCAGGGCGACGCCCGAGACGTCGCCGTCGGTGACCGGAATCTTGGTTCCGGACAGCTTCCCCCCCTCGACGCGGCACTGCAGGCTGGCGGGCCCCACCACGCCCGGCCCTTCCGAGGTGGCCAGGCAGCCGATCAGCTCGCCGGCGGCGACGCGCGGGAGGATCGAGGCCTTCTGGGCGTCGGACCCGAAGGCCATGATCCCCTCGGCCAGGACGTAGACGGTCGAGGCGAACGGGATCGGCGCGACGGCGCGGCCCAGCTCCTCGGCGATGGCGCACAGCTCGATGCGGCCAAGGCCCAGGCCGCCGAACTCTTCGGGAATGCAGGCGCCCAGCCAGCCCTGCTCGGCCACGCCCTTCCAGAGCTTTTCGTCATAGGCGCGCTCGGGGTTGTCGAGCACGCCGCGCACGACGCTGACATCGCAATGGGCGGCGAGGAATTTGCGCGCCTCGTCCTTCAGGAACTTCTGGTCGTCCGAATAGTCGAAATCCACTGGATCCTCCCTGGACCGGGCTCTTTCGGCCGGCCTCGGGAGCACACTGAACGACGTTCACGCGAAGGGAAAGCCTGCCCCGGCGTCAAGAAATTCCGCTGGCGGCGACCGTCTCGGGCATGGCGTCCGGGCGAGCCTTGAACATCCCCTTTCGCCAGGCCAGCCAGAGCACCAGGACCGCGACGGCGGTCCCGACGACCATCGCCGGCAGCGAGGCTTCGGGGCCGAAGGCCCCGCCGCTGAGGAACTCCGGCGCGCCCGCCTTGGGCGTGCTGACCAGCCAGCTCTCCTTGACCGGGATGCCCGACACCGACGCGCCCCAGACCCAGCCTTGGGTGAAGTTCCAGGCCGCGTGCACGCCAATCGACATCCACAGACGCCCGGTCAGCAGGTAGAAGCCCGCGAGCATCAGGCCGGCCTCGACGGCGATGGCGACGGCGGCGGTCGGGGTGGCGTTTGGGTTCGCCAAGTGCAGGGCGCCAAACAGCAGGGCCTGCAGCGCCAGGGCGGGCCAGATCCCGAAGGCTCGCATCAGAAGGCGAAGGACGATGGCGCGCATCAGGAGCTCCTCCATCACGCCGGACTCGATCGCCATGGCGACGGTGCTCCACGGCGAGGCCGCCCGGGGCCCGCTGATCTCGTAGACGCCTAGCGCGTAAAGCCCGCCCACCGCCGCGCTCAGCATGACGGCGCCGATCAGCAGACCCAGGGCCAGCTCCCGCGGCGCCCAGGAGAGGCTCAGTTCCTCGGGCCATCGTCCTTCGCCAAGGCGGACGACCAGCGCGTAGAGCCCAAGACCGGCCAGGCAGACCGCCGCCACGCCGAGCACCGCCAAGGCGTTTCCGGATTTACCCGAGATCGGGCTCTCGATGAACTGTGCGCCCGCGTAGACGAAAGTGAAGATCAGAAAGAGCGCCACCATCCAGCCCGACGCCCGCAGCCAGCGCAACGGCCCCGGATGCAACACGCGCGTACGCCCGACTTCCAGGCCCACAAGAGGTTCCGGCACGTAGTGACTCCATGATCTTGGTTTGGACAACTTCGCCGTTACTTCGCCCCTCGCTGTCAATCGGCGAGAGGCGCGATCTCTTCGGAGATGCTTCGATCCGCGCTCGGTCGCATATCGGCTTTTAGAGCGGCCGGTACGCTGAGTTCACCCGACGCTCGATCACTGAGGGCGCGGTTGTACTTTTATAAATACGGCGAAACTCAACCGCGTAAGTTTAGCGAGGTCGTTATCAGGTTGTGGCGTTACACCTGAAGTTGAAAATCGCGTGCTACTGAACGCAATATTTGATCTTACCGTGCGGGCAACATTGATGTCATGCTCGCAGAACGCGATTCGCCGAAAGCCATGACCAAGGCTCAGTTCAAGAAAAACCAGCGAGTGTGGGTGGACAGCGTCGGCGCGTGGGCGACCGTTGAGCGCGTTGTTCCCACCTGGGTCGGTGGTTTGCCGGAGCCGGTTCGCGTCACCTACGATGTCGGGCTCGGCCGCATGTTCCATGCGTTCGAGCTGACCGCCGATCCCCGAGACGCTCCAGAACAGCCAGGCCAAGAGAATTGGCGCATCGGGCGCGGGCCCAACCGTTGGCGCGGTTCCGACGAGTCGCCCAGACACCCTAATCCCGGCACCTATCCGATCATCTACACCGATCCCCAGGACTGGGGCGGATGGCGCGTGCCCAGAGCGGAATACGATCGCGATCCCGAGCGGATCGAAGCGCAGGCGCGGATGATCGCCGCCGCGCCGAAGATGCGCGCCCTGATCCAGGACTTGATCACGTTGGTGGCCAACGGCGCAGCGACGCCCGAGGTGCTGCGCGGGCTGGCCCGCCGAGCGGCGACCCTGGAGCTGGAATTTCGCGACATGCACGGCGATGAAGCCGTTCGCACCAAGCCGATCCCGACTCCACCGGCGGAGCGGCCTCCCGCGCCCGCGCCTCGGGCGAGTCCCACGCCGGAATATTCGCCCGATCGGCAGGGCTTCAAGGCGCCCTCCCTTTCCGAGCGCATGGCCGCGCTCGAACGCGAGCTCAACCTGCGTCCCCGGGCGCCCAGCGCCTTCGCGCCCACGCCTCGTCCCGCCACGCCTCCCTCCTCGGACACGTCGGAAAGCATCCCGCGGACGAATATCCTGCGGCGCCGCCCCAAGTAATCACGTCTGGCGCTAGCGCGAAGGCCTGGGCGGGCTTAGCTAGGGGACATGCGCACCGACACGCCTCAGCCGATCCGACTGGCCGATTACCGCCCCTTCCCGTTCGCGATCGAGACCACGCGGCTGGTCTTCGACCTGCGCCCTTCCTCGACCCGCGTCCGGGCCGAGCTCACGGCGCGACGCGTCGGCGACGCCGGCGAACCGCTGATACTGAACGGCGAGCGGCTGAAGCTGCTGTCGGTCTCCATCGATGGCCAGCCCCTTGGCGCCAACCAGTACGCCCTGGACGCGGAACATCTGACGATCCACGAGACGCCGGACCAATTCGTCCTGACGACCGAGGTCGAGATCGATCCGTTGGCGAACAAGGCCCTGACGGGTCTCTATATGTCCGGCGGCCGCTTCTGCACCCAATGCGAGGCGGAAGGCTTCCGCACCATCACCTTCTTCCCGGACCGTCCGGATGTGCTGAGCCGTTACAGCGTTCGGATCGAGGCCGATGGCGGCCTGCCGCACCTGCTGAGCAATGGCAATCTGGTCGACCAGGGATCGCTGGACGGAGCGCGTCACTTCGCCGAGTGGGTCGATCCGTTCCCCAAGCCGTCCTACCTGTTCGCCCTGGTCGCGGGCGACCTCGACGTGGTGACCGACAGCTTCGTGACGATGAGCGGTCGCGAGGTGGCGCTGAAGATCTTCGTCGATCCCGGCCAGTCTTCGCGCGCGACCTACGCGCTGGACAGCCTCAAGCGCGCGATGAAGTGGGACGAGGAGGCGTTCGGTCGCGAATACGATCTGGACCTCTTCATGATCGTCGCCGTGCGCGACTTCAACTTCGGGGCCATGGAGAACAAGGGGCTGAATATCTTCAACAGCTCCCTGCTGCTGGCCGATCCCGAGACCGCGACCGACGCCGACTTCGAGCGGATCGAGGCCGTCGTCGCCCACGAGTACTTCCACAACTGGACCGGCAACCGCATCACCTGCCGCGACTGGTTCCAGCTTTGCCTGAAGGAAGGCTTCACGGTCTTCCGCG
>CAKZJK010000675.1 GCA_936942565.1 uncultured Caulobacter sp.
GATGCCCTTGATGATGACCGCGCGGCCGTTGATGCGGTCGCCGGTCTGCACATAGGTGCGATCGGCCGTCAGCGTAGCCTTGCCGTCGTCGGTCTTCTTCTCGTTGATGACGAACACCGAGTCGCCATACAGCGTGTAGTCGACGGCGGTCTCGGGCACCGTCAGCACCGGCGGCTTCTCCGGCAGCACCACGGTCGCGGTCGCGAACATGCCCGGCTTCAGGATGCGCTCGGGATTGGCGATCGTCGCCTGCACCCGGATGTTGCGGGTGTCGGTCGCAAGCTGCGGCTCGATCGTCGTGATCTTGCCCTCGAAGGTCCTGCCCGGATAGGCATCGACGCCGACGCGGACGGTCTGGCCGACCTTGAGCTGGCCGCTGTCCTTCTCGGTCACCGTGAAGTTGACCCACAACTGCGACAGATCGGTCAACGACACGATCTGCGTCCCCGCGCTGAGATACTGGCCGACCTCGACCTTGCGGACGCCGAGATCGCCGTCGAACGGCGCCCGCACCAGCTTCTGCGCGATCAGCGCCTCGGTCTTGGCCACACCGGCCTGCGCCTGGTCATAGGCGGCCTGGGCCTGATCGACCAGGGCCTTGAACGCCGCCTCGTCGAAGGTCTCGTCCCGGCGGAAGTCGATCGCGCGGCGGACATTGCCGTCCAGGCTGGCGTTGAACAGGCCAGTGGGGTCGGGCACGGCCGCGCCCTTGGCGAAGGTGGTCTTCACATACGCCTTGTAGGTCTCGCCGGTGCAGAGGATGCCGGCGTGCGACCAGACCGGCTTGCCCCACTTCCATTCCTCGACGACGTCGGGATCGGCCTCGTGGATCAGCGCGCGCAGCCGGGCCAGGATCTCGCCGCGCCAGTCGCCCAGGTCGGCGATGGTCTGGTCGATCAGGTCGGAGGCCGGGACGCCCTCGGGGGCGGGTTTCATCTTGCCCATGGCGGCCTCCTCAAGCCTTGGTCCGGCCGCGCCACTTCAGGGCGTAGGGCAGGACGAACAGATAAAGACCCGTGACGGCCAGCAGGATCAGCGGGACCAGCGCGAACAGGCCGACCCAGTAGGGCGGCTGGCCCTTGGTCATCAGGGCCATGTAGTTCACGACTCCCGCGACGAAGGCGATCGACAGCCAGCGGTGGATCTGGCGCGTAAGACGGCTCATGGGGTCATCCTTCCTGGTTCAGCACGGTTTCGAGCTTGTCGAGGAAGCCCTTCCAGCCGGCGTGTGCGCCGCCGAAGGCCTGCTTCTGGTCGGGCCGGAAGCCGGACTGCTCGACGCGCAGATGCGTGCCCTTCGCCGTCGGCGTCAGGGTGAAGGTCACCACGCTGGTCAGGTCGTAGGCCGGGTCCGCGTGTTCATGGTTCCAGGTGTAGGAGAGGCTGGTCGGCGGCTCGAGGCTGAGCACCTCGCAGTCCAGCACGCCGCCCCAGTCTCCGCGCAGGTTGAAGCGGTGGCCAACCTGGGGCTGGAAGTCGTTCTTCATCAGCCATTCCGCCATCAGGTGCGGCTGGGTCAGGGCGCGCCACAGCTTCTCGGGCGGGTGGGCGATCTCGCGCTCGATCACGGCGGTCTTGAGCAGACCGGTGGGGGTGGTCATTGGTCCATCCTGTTCAAGAGGTCTTCCAGGGCGTCGAGGCGGGCCTCCCAGAAGCCAGCCATGCGGCCCGTCCAGTCGATCAGCGGCGTCAGCGCCTGGGGGCGGGCGCTGTAGTGGGTCTGGCGGCCCTCGGGCCGGTCGCTGACCAGCCCCGCCGCCTTCAGCGCGGCCAAGTGCTTGGACACCGCCGGCTGGCTGATCCCGGCCCCCGCCGTCAGCGCCCCGACCGTCTGTTCGCCGTCCTGGCACAAGCGCTCGAACAGCGCCCGGCGGGTCGGGTCGGCGAGAGCGCGAAAAAGGTCGTCGGAGGCAGGGGACATAGAACTCATAACCTTTGGGCTATGAGTAATTTCATAACCGTGTGGTTATGAGAGTCAAGCGGTTCGGATTCGCGCCGTGGGGTCTAGCCAACCATCGACCAGTCGAGCGGCTCGCCGCGGGTCAGGTCGCGGGTGGCGGGGCGGCCCAGCACCTTGTCGAGGTCGCCAGGCGGCAGGCCCGCGCCGGGGCGGACCGAGCGGATGTTGGCGCGGCTCAGGGTCTGGCCGGCCTTGACGTCGGCGGTGACATAGAGCGAGCGGCGGAACTGCAGGTTGGCGCGCTCGGCGCCCAGCACGTCATAGTGCGCGACGCCCAGGGCGGCCCAGGCGTTCCGGGTGTCGTCGACCAGGGCCTTGAACTCGGCCGGCTCCAGGCTGAAGGCCGCGTCCGGCCCGCCGTCGGCGCGGGCCAGGGTGAAGTGCTTCTCGACGCAGGCCGCGCCCAGCGCCACGGCGGCCACGGCCGCAGCGGCGCCTGGCGTATGGTCCGAGAGGCCGATCGGGCAGTCGAAGCGGGCGGCCATGTCGGGAATGGTGCGGACATTGGCGTCGCCGAAGGTCGCGGGATAGCTGGAGACGCAGTGCAGCAGCAGCACGCCCGCCGCGCCGGCGGCCAGCGCCGTGTCGCGGGCGGTCTTCATCTCCTCCAGGTTCGCCATGCCGGTCGAGATGATCAGCGGCTTGCCCTTGGCGGCGGCGTATTTGATCAGCGGCAGGTCGACGGCCTCGAACGAGGCGATCTTGAAGGCCGGCGCCCCCAGGTCGTCCAGCAGGTCGACGGCGGTCTCGTCGAACGGGCTGGAGAAGATGGTCACGCCCCGCTTCTTGGCGCGCTCGAAGATGGCCGCGTGCCACTCGAATGGCGTCTGGGCCTCTTGATACAGCTCATAGAGGCTGCGCCCGTCCCACAGGCCGCCGTGGATCTTGAACTCGGGCCGGTCGACATCGAGCGTGATGGTGTCGGCGGTGTAGGTCTGGATCTTGATCGCGTCGCAGCCGGTGTCGGCGGCGGCGTCGACCATCTCCAGACACCGGTCCAGGCTGCCGTTATGGTTGCCCGACAGCTCGCAGATCACATACGGCGGCTGGTCGGCGCCGATGCGGCGACCGGCGATCTCGATGAAGGGGGCGGACATGACGGATCACCCGGAAACGTGGTTGCCGCCAGCTTAACCCGCCAAAGGTGGACGAGCCGTCAACCGGCTTGGCCCCTACTCCAGATGCGGTTCGTAGTCGTGCAGCGGCGGCCGGCGCCCGCGCCGTTCCTCGTATTCCCGCTTGCCGATCAGGGCCGAAACGCCGGCCAGGGCGGCGAAGATCGCGATCAGCGCCAAGCCCAGCTTGACGTCGCCGATCCAGAAATTGGCCAGCCCCGCGAACAGGATGACCAGACCCACGCCCAGCATGACTCCGAGCTTCATGAGTTTTTCCTCCGGTGGCTTTTGTCGCCACTGAAGGGGAAGTCCACACCAAAAACAGGGTTATGTCCATGGACCTTCACCGTGACATGATCACGCTGGAGCGCCCGTAATCTGGCGCGGCGGCGGAATCGCGCCTAGATATCCGCCATGTCCACGACCGCTCCCCGCCAAACCCGCTGCCTGATCATCGGATCGGGTCCCGCCGGCTACACCGCCGCCATCTACGCCGCGCGCGCGCTGCTCAAGCCCGTGCTGATCGCCGGCATTCAGCCGGGCGGCCAGCTGACCATCACGACCGATGTCGAGAACTATCCAGGCTTCGCCGACGTCATCCAGGGTCCGTGGCTGATGGACCAGATGCGCGCCCAGGCCGAGCATGTCGGCACCGAGCTGGTCAACGACATCGTCACCTCGGTGGACCTCTCCAAGCGCCCGTTCACGGTCAAGACCGACAGCGGCCAGGACTGGATCGCCGAGACGATCATCATCGCCACCGGCGCCCAGGCCAAGTGGTTGGGCCTGGAAAGCGAGAGCAAGTTCCAGGGCTTCGGCGTCAGCGCCTGCGCCACCTGCGACGGCTTCTTCTATCGCAACAAGGAAGTCGTGGTGGTCGGCGGCGGCAACACGGCCGTCGAGGAGGCGCTCTTCCTGACCAGCTTCGCCAGCAAGGTGACCTTGGTTCACCGCAAGGACGAACTGCGCGCCGAGAAGATCCTGCAAGAGCGCCTGATGGCCCATCCGAAGGTCGCGGTGGTCTGGGACAGCGTCATCGACGAGGTCACGGGCCAGACCGACCCCATGGGTGTCACCGGTGTGCGCCTGAAGAACATCAAGATCGGCGCGACCACCGAGCTTGCCTGCGACGGCGTCTTCATCGCCATCGGCCACGCGCCGTCGTCGGAGCTGTTCGCCGGCCAGCTGGACACCGGTCCCGGCGGCTATCTGAAGGTCAAGCCGGGCACGGCCTCGACCGCGATCAAGGGCGTCTACGCCGCCGGCGACGTCACCGACGACGTCTACCGCCAGGCCGTCACCGCCGCCGGCATGGGCTGCATGGCCGCCCTGGAAGCCGTCCGCTTCCTGGCCGAGGAAGACCACAAGAAAGCCCACCACCCGATCAGCCACGCCGAGGCGAACAAGATCGGGGTTTGGTGAGGCGGTAGAGAGCGCCCCCT
>CAKZJK010000676.1 GCA_936942565.1 uncultured Caulobacter sp.
CCCTGGCGCAGCCAGGTGCCCCGTGGCGTATCCTTCAGATAGCCGTTCATCATGTGATCGCGCGCTGTCTCGAACCGAGCGGTCATGGCCGTGGTCAGCGGATTGAGCAGGATGATCGTCAAGAGGCCGATCACGAACGAGGCGGCCGCGGCCGGCATGATGAACCGCCAGGCCGAGACGCCCGCCGCGCGCATGGCGATCAGCTCGCTGCGCCGATTGAGTTCGACGAACGCCCACATGGTGCCGAACAGGAAGACGAAGGGCGCCAACACCAGAATGGTGGCCGGCGCCTGCAGCACGGTGAGGTACAGGAGCTGGAGGAAGCCGACGTCCGCGCGGGTGCCGACGTTGCGCGCGATATCGACGAAGGCGATCAGCATCACCATCGCGCCCAGCACGGCCAGGGCGCCGACCAGGGCGCTCATGGTGCGCTTGAGCACGTAGCGTTCGAGCATGCCCATCGTGATCATCGAGCCGCTCCCGACCAGGCCGACGAGGTCGCGGCCATCTTGGCTCTTCGGCGCCGGGAGACCTTCTGGCGGAAGATCTGCGAGAATCCCCAACCCATGGCGATCAACGGCACCATGTACTGGGCGATGTTCAACAAGGGCGCGTCCTCGCAGGCGGCCTGCACGCCAAAGCCGATGATGCGCACCACGCCCGCGGCGGCGCCGACGGCGGCGATCCGCTTGCCATAGCCCATGCGGCTGAAGGGGCCGCCGATCACGGCGGCCAGCGCCATGGCCATCAGGGCCAGGCTGTAGAGCGGTCCGGCGAAACGCGAGTGGCCCTCGGCCAGCATCTTGTCCTTGTTCCGGCGCTCCCAGTCCTGCGTCAGGTCGGGGAAGAACAGCTCGTGCGGATAGCGGTCGGCGATCTTGTAGTGCAGCAGCTCGTCGCTGCGGAACAAGCTGGAGAGGTCGAAGGTATACTCGTCGAACGAGGTGTATTGCAGAACGCCCTGGCGGGAGAACTGCTGGTTGGAGCCGTGCCGCATGATCAGCACCGGCTGGCCCTTACGGGTGGCGATCTCGGCCTCGCGCGAGGAATAGGTCGAGGCCCCGCCGTTGGGCATTTCCTGGTGGATGAACAGGTTCTGGATCTTGTTGTCCCGGTCGATCGACTGGGCATAGACGGTCAGCCCCGGGCCCGGCTCGGTGAACTGCCCGGGCTGGACAAGAGTCGAGGCGACGTCGGTCTTGATGTCGAACGCCGTCTCGCGGATCTGGCGCGCGCTCCAGGGCTGCAGCCAGAGACCGGAGATCAAGGCGATCAGGGCGGCCAGAACGGCCAGGCGCATGGCGGGCGAGATCACGGCCCAGCGACTCATGCCGCCGGCGAAGCAGACGACGATCTCCTGCTCGGTGTGCAGCCGGTTCAGCGCGACCAGAGCTGCCACGAACAGGGCGAGCGGCATCATGATCGCCAGGAGCTGGGGCAGGGCCAGCAGGATGATCTTCAGGAACACCACCGCGCTCTGGCGCTGCTCCACCAGCACGTCGAACTCCGACAGGCTGCGCGCCAGCAAGGCGAGCGCCACCAAGGCCGCGGTCGCCAGAAGCGTCGGACCCAGCAACTGGCGGAAGAGATAGCGTTCAATGAGGCGCATGAAGACGTGTTCGGGGCGGATGGATTCGTGGGACGAACCCCGAAGATGCGCCGTTCTACACGGGGGCTTAACGTTGGCACAACCGGGGACCTGACTTGGCCGTCCCGACTGGGGCCGAACGGAGCCTTTTCTAAGGCGCGGCATTGGACTATGCCCGCTTGTTGAAGAAGGGGCGCGCGGCGATCGCGGCGCCCGCCAAGTCGCCCAAATGCAGGAGCGCGGAATGCGTATCGAGTTCGTTCCCGTCGACACCCAAGCCGGCGCCCCGGCCGCCCTCGCGGTCCTGGCCCATGAGGGCGCTGCGTTGTCGCCGGAAGCCAAGGCGGCCAACGAGGCCACCGGCGGCGCCATCGCGCGCGCCATCGCCGGCGGCCGCTTCACCGGGGCCAAGGGCCAGACGCTCGACCTCGTCGCGCCGCATGGCCTGGAGGCCGCTCGTGTCGTGCTGATCGGCGTCGACGGTTCGGGCGCGGTCGAGCCGGAGGCGGTCGAGACCGCCGCCGCCGCCGCCTATCAGGCGGTGAAGACCTCGGGCGTCAGCGAAATCGTCCTGAAGATGGGCGCCGACGCCGAGAGCGCCGCCCGCGCCGCCTTCGGCGCGCGCCTGGCCGCCTACCGCTTCGACAAGTATCGCACGACCGAGAAGGCCGAGAAGAAGCCGTC